>NZ_CP120416.1:4815000-5033530 GCF_032773895.1 Teredinibacter sp. KSP-S5-2
ATGGCGTCTGTTTCTACAGGTGTATATAGGTTGTATGTCGGGGAATTATACAGGCCCCCTCGACAATGGGGGCCTGTATTGGGTCGGGGTTAATTGCTGTTGTGGTTAATGGTTAAGCGATTAATATCGCCTCTGTTGTGGGATATTAGGGTTATAGTCGCACCTAATATTGGGATCAACCATACAAACTCCATGATAAGGCTTTTTTCCATCCAGCCCAGAGCCTTGCTTTCGAGGGTTAAATAACTTGCATAGGCATCGAGCAGCAGAATAACAATCGCGATCATTAAATAAATCATGGTGCTTCTCTCTCGTATACGTGCATTAAATGAAACAGTCTCCACTTCTATCTTTAATTATAGGAACGAGCGTTTTTATTTTATACAGCCTGTTTAGGTTAAGTTGTAACAACAAAAGGGTATAACTGCGTTTTTGGTTTGCGCTTAAAACAACATTTATGGCTATAAAAGTTTTAAAAACCAAAAATTAATAAAAAACTAACCTATTCAAAGTGTTTAATAACTTTTGAACGCCATACAGAGTTTGTTTCGAATGTACAGAAACCGTAAAAAATACGCCCGTTTCTTATTGAGCTGTTTCACTTTTGGTGTTGTAGTGGTGGTGGGAATCGTGAGGGTATAAAAAAGCAGAAGGGGGGAAGCCCGCCTTCTGCTTGGATTTAACGGCTAAGCCGTTGTGTTCGATAATTGCTTACAGTTGAGGACCAGCTGCAACCAATGCTTTACCTTCGTCATTGTCAGTGTATTGCTCAAAGTTCTTGATGAATCGACCAGCAAGATCTTTCGCTTTTTCTTCCCACTGAGCAGCATCTTCATAAGTGTCGCGTGGATCAAGAATGCTGTCATCAACATTTGGCAATGAAGTTGGTACTTCAAGGTTAAAGATAGGCAGAGTTTTGGTTTCTGCTTTATCGATAGTGCCTTCAAGAATCGAATCGATAATTGCACGAGTATCTTGGATAGAGATACGTTTGCCAGTACCGTTCCAACCAGTGTTTACTAGATAAGCTTCTGCACCGTGCTGTTCCATTTTCTTAACAAGCTCTTCTCCGTACTTAGTTGGGTGAAGAGTCAAGAACGCTTTACCGAAACAAGCAGAGAAAGTAGGTACTGGTTCAGTAATACCACGCTCGGTACCTGCTAGTTTCGCGGTGAAACCGGACAAGAAGTGATACTTGGTTTGTTCTTTGTCTAGTTTTGCTACTGGAGGCAATACACCAAATGCGTCTGCAGTTAAGAAGATCACTTTGTTTGCATGGCCTGCACGAGAAACTGGCTTAACAATGTTTTCGATATGGTAGATTGGGTAAGAAACACGAGTGTTCTCAGTAAGCGAACCGTCGTCATAATCCACTTTGTTGCCATGAACAACAACGTTTTCCAATAGAGCATCACGTTTGATAGCGGCGTAGATATCTGGCTCGGCTTCTGGGTCAAGCTTGATGGTTTTTGCGTAGCAGCCGCCTTCAAAGTTGAATACACCGTTGTCGTCCCAGCCGTGCTCGTCGTCACCGATAAGTGCACGTTTTGGATCAGTAGAAAGAGTAGTTTTACCAGTGCCAGACAAGCCGAAGAAAATTGCAACGTCGCCGTCTTTACCAACGTTAGCAGAACAGTGCATGGAAGAAATGCCACGTAGAGGCAAGAAGTAGTTCATCATTGCGAACATACCTTTCTTCATTTCACCGCCGTACCAAGTACCGCCGATAACTTGCATTTTTTCTGTCATGTTGAAGCAAGTGAATACTTCAGAGTTCAAACCGTGCTCTTTCCACTTCTTGTTAGAAGTTTTTGAACCGTTCATTACAACGAAGTCTGGCTCACCGAAGTTTTCCAACTCTTCAGCAGTTGGACGCAAAAACATGTTTGTTACAAAGTGTGCTTGCCATGCTACTTGAACGATGAAACGAATTTTTAAGCGAGTGTCATCGTTAGTACCGCAGAAAGCGTCAACCACGAATAAACGGCTGTTTGAAAGTTGCTCAGTTACTGTGCCCTTTAGGTCGTTCCATACTTCTTGAGAGATAGGGCGGTTGTCGTTAACTGCTTTATCGCTGGTCCACCATAATGTATCGCGAGTTGTATCGTCTAAAACAACATACTTATCTTTTGGCGAGCGGCCAGTGTATTCGCCAGTGTGTACTGCTACAGCACCTGACTCTGTAACAATGCCTTTCTCGAAGCCTTCTAAACCTGGTTTAGTTTCTTCTTCGAATAGTTGTTCATAAGATGGGTTGTGAACAATCTCAGTTACGCCTTGGATGCCATACTTGGAAAGGTCTAGATTCACAGACATTTATAGTCTCCTGCTTAGTTGATGGCCTAATGTGTGGTTAGGTTGTTTGCTTCGAACCCGGTTGTGCCTGGTTTTTCAGCGGTATTTCGTTTGGGTCAATAATACAAAAGGGGTACTTTTTGAGAAATATTCGCGATTGACGCACATCAAGTTTTAATTTGTGATGTAACCTTTCCTTGATTTGGAATAAGTCTGCGAACTCTACGGAATAACGGCCGGTAAAAACTTGGTGGTTGATCTGCCAAATACCCTTCAAATGTTAAAGGCTTTTATTCTCATTAACGCAAAAAGTGTAAGACAAAATTAGACACAGATTTCCGTAAAATCCAGCCGTGATAGAGAATTATCTTGAGCTATTTTTATTTTCTTATTTCTGCTGTTCAAATAGCCGTAATTTTTATGTTCTGCCTTTTATTCTTAGCGTCAAAACGGTGATTGTTGATCAGCAATAGAAAGCTTGAAATATCAAAAATAAAAGAAAAAAACAGATTAATATAATCAAAGGTGATGTCTATTATAATCTAATTAGAGTTCGATTTGTTGGTTAAGATGACACGAATAGGAATGTATTTTTATTTGCAAAATGATGGCGCATCCCTGCTAAAAAACGTCCTGATCAAATTGTTAGTTGAGCAATAATTGGATCGGAGTAACTGCTGAATAAATTGTCTGTGTCATACGCAGTAATCAAAAATTCGTATTCGCCGGCATCCAGATTTTCAATGACGTATTCAGTAATCGTTTGATCGTTTATTTCCACTTCCGTGTAGGTCAATTGGTCGGTACGACGATATATGATGACGTAACCTCCAATCTCCCCAAGGGGTAAATCTGCACCATTTTCTCGAGTTGTTGGAATCATCCACTCAACTGAAGCGGAAACCTTCTGTGGGCTTGGCTCAGTGGGGGAAACTGGATCGACGGGGTCTGTTGGATCAGCAATAGGGTCGGATGGTTCAGTTGGCTGAGTACCGGGGTTTTCTACAGGTGGCTTTTCAGCAATAAGGCCGCTGCCTTCACCTGATCCTCCGCAGGCCACAAGAGTACTGGCAATGCCCAGAGCTAATATAAGTTTAAGTGGCGTGTTCATCCGTTTACCTCTGAATGATTTGTTTGGTACTTTTGTAGTATTCTAGCGGTGTTCGATATTGGTACTTGTGTGCTAGTTAACAGATTTGTTAGGTGGCGTGTACATCCACCAAAAGGCCTCTTATTTTGTGAGGTGGGTCTTGTTTATGACGCGAAAAAACATGCTATCAGGGGGTAAATTGCTGGCCCAGGCATAAAAAAAACTGGATTTCAATACTGTTGCTTGGTCGGGTATTTGGCCATAATTCGCCACCGAAATTGGGCGACTGTGGTCGTGTTGCCTTATTAAACCAATCCAGGCAGTTTAAGTATCTATGTCAAAAATTTTCCAAACGATATCTCAAGAACTCAATGTCAATCCATCTCAGGTTACTGCGGCTGTGGGGCTGCTTGATGAAGGTGCTACCGTGCCTTTTATCTCTCGTTATCGAAAGGAGGTAACCGGAGGCTTGGACGACACGCAGCTCAGGAAGCTGGAAGAGCGGTTGCAATACCTTCGGGAGATGGAGGATCGCCGGGAGACTATCTTAAAGTCCATTGCTGAGCAGGAAAAACTCACGCCGGAGTTGGAAGCGCAAATCCAGGCAGCGGAAACCAAAACCCAGCTGGAAGACCTTTACCTGCCATACAAGCCCAAACGTCGAACCAAAGCGCAAATAGCCCGAGAAGCCGGGTTAGAGCCTCTGGCAGACATGCTATTGGCTGACCCAAGCAAGACTCCAGAGGAAGAAGCGTTAGCCTTCTTCAACGAAGAGCATAAGATTACGGATGTGAAATCTGCATTGGACGGCGCCAAACAGATTTTAATGGAGCGTTTCAGTGAAGACGCGCAGCTGCTTGAAAAGTTGAGAAGCTTTTTAAATAGTGAAGGCTATATACACGCGACACTTGTCGAAGGCAAGGAATCTGAGGCAGCAAAATTCCGGGATTACTTTGACCACAAAGAACTTGTTCATAAGGTTCCGTCACATCGTGCATTGGCTATGTTTCGCGGGCGAACAGAAGGCTTTTTGAATCTTCAACTGACTTTAGAAAACGAGTTGGAGCCAGGAGCGAAGCACCCTTGTGAAACGATGATCGCGGGACATGTTGATATTCACGATGAAGATAGACCCGCAGACAAATGGTTGGCGGAAGTCGTGCGTTGGACATGGCGAGTTAAACTATTAACCCATTTGGAAACCGATTTATTCGGTAATTTGCGAGAGCATGCCGAAGCCGGTGCGATTGAGGTATTTGGCCGCAACCTGAAGGATTTGTTACTAGCCGCACCAGCAGGGCAAAAAGCCACTATCGGTCTTGATCCGGGTTTGAGAACGGGAGTTAAAGTTGCTGTGGTCGATGCCACTGGGCAAGTGTTGGATCACGGCGCAATTTTCCCCAATCCTCCGCAAAATAAAATTCGTGAAGCGGAAGGCGTATTAGTAGCGCTGTGCAAAAAATATGACGTAGGTTTAATTGCGATTGGTAATGGCACGGCGAGCCGTGAAACGGACAAGTTTGTTGGCGATATTTTAAAAACCCATAAAGATATTCATGCACAAAAGGTTGTGGTGAGTGAAGCTGGGGCATCGGTGTACTCTGCTTCTGAATTTGCCGCGAAAGAATTTCCGGATCTGGATGTCACCATTCGTGGTGCGATTTCCATTGCTCGGCGATTGCAAGATCCTCTGGCAGAATTGGTAAAAATCGAGCCCAAGTCGATTGGTGTTGGCCAGTATCAACATGATGTTTCGCAAACTCGTTTATCCAAAACCTTGGATGCTGTGGTAGAAGATTGTGTAAACGCAGTGGGTGTGGAAATTAATACTGCTTCCGCTCCATTGCTTGCCCGAGTGTCAGGCTTAAACCAATCTATTGCCAATAATATCGTTGAGTTTCGAAATAAAAATGGTGCACTGAAAAATCGTGAACAGCTTAAGGATGTTCCTCGACTCGGTGCCAAAGCATTTGAACAGGCTGCAGGCTTTTTACGTATTGCAAATGGCGATAACCCTCTGGACTCGTCTGCTGTGCATCCTGAGTCCTATGCCGTGGTAGAAGAAATTGCCAAGAAAAATAACAAAGATGTTCAGGGCTTAATTGGCGATACGGGATTTTTACGTAAGCTTTCAGCTAATGACTATGTCAGTGAAAAATTTGGTTTGCCCACAGTGCAGGATATTATTCAGGAATTGGATAAACCTGGTCGTGACCCCCGACCCGAATTTAAAACAGCGCAATTCCAGGAAGGGGTGGAAGAAATAAAAGATCTGGAATTAGGTATGGTTCTGGAAGGCACGGTTACCAACGTGACAAATTTTGGTGCTTTTGTCGATGTCGGTGTGCATCAGGATGGCCTGGTTCATATCTCTGCCCTTTCTGAAACTTTCGTCAAAGATCCGCATCAGGTTGTTAAAGCCGGTGATATTGTAAAAGTGAAAGTTATGGAAGTGGATGTGCCTCGTAAACGTATCGCGCTTTCAATGCGTATGGGTGATGAGCCTGGTGAAAAACGTGAGTTTAATCGCGGTGGTGGAAATAATCGCCCGGATAACCAGGCTAAAAAGAAAAACTTCGGTGGCGGAAATCAGAAACCGCAGCAAGGAACCATGGCGGCGTTATTTCAGCAAGCGATGAAAAAGAAGTAAATTTTTATATCCCAACCCAATACCCAGGCTTCATGGAAGAGGTCTGGGGGAAATGTTCATTTTCTGCAAAGGCTGTATGTAAAAAAATTGAGAATGACTTTCTCCTTTGTTCACTGATCTGATAGTAAAATTACCGCAATCTGCTAGCGAAAATCTTTTTATAGTAAAGCCAGCATTAATGTGAGAGTGAATGATGGAAAAACAGATTACAGCTTTGGAAGAACGTCTTCGTCTTGCCATGCTTAACTCGGATGTGGCGACATTGGACGAACTTATTTCACCGAAACTTCTCTTTACCAATCATCTTGGTATGCTGATATCCAAAGAGCAGGATCTTGACGCTCACAGGAGTGGTGCGCTTGAAATCCGTTCCATCAATTTGTCTGAGATAAGAATTATGCCATTTTCTGACGCGGCTATCGTATCAGCTAAAACTGAGATAGTGGGGCGTTATGCGGGGCAGGAAGCCAATGGGACTTTTCGATTTACCCGGGTGTGGTCCTCTGACTCTGGCAATTGGCAGGTCGTGGCGGGACACTCTTGTCTGCTGGCTTAGCTCAGACTTTTTGCCTTTCGACAGATAGATTTCTTTCGAAAGAAATATTGATTGATGTGGTACACGCTATTCGAGACAAGCGCACTCTAATTAGTGCGCTTATATTTAACACAGTTTTAATTCCTTGGTGGTGGTTTATATTTTTATAAAATTAAGCCCTTTTAGCAATTTTTCTTCTTCTTAAAATCCCAAGGAAAATTCCACCGAGTGAAAGAAACGACATTGCCATGAGGTTTGGTTCTGATACTGTTGCGATCTCTCCGCCAATAACCACGGTATAGGCCACGTCGTTTAACATGTAATCCGTCACCGGAAATGCGCTGTAATTGTAGTCGCCGCCTTCAGTCCATTCATCGGACGTAACTGAACCCGAACTCACGCCCAATACATATAGCCCTGCCTCTAAAAATGACAACGGATCCCTAGTATTCTGTGGGTTGTTGCTTGACTGATAGAAAAGACGATATGTGGGGTCAAAATGTGCGGCATTAGCTGGGTCATCCGCTTGTATAGAAATAGATAAATAGCTATCTGCGGCCAGCTCAAAAGAGTAAAACTCAATATTGGTTCTATCGTGGAAATATTGGCCGGATCCGGTTGCTTCGTTATCCCATATCTGGGTTCCATTAAACGTAATTGTTCCCGCAAATAACAATTGGGAAATTGTTAGAAGTGGAAGGGCTATTAGTGAACAGATGAGGGCTCTATATGTTTTCATACATTTCTCCGTGAGTCTGCCAACATAGTTGCATGTCAGCCAAAATAGTTTTTAATGCTCAAGTCTGCCTGCCTGGCATTTGGGTAGCTTGGCCGTTGGCCGCGCATATTGTATTTAAGAACTTATTTTATTTGAGAGAACTTACGACATATATTCGACGGAAAATTGAAGAAAATCCACATGATAATGACGGGATTCACAAATATTCATGTAAAGAAAATTTTGGTGCCAGTTATGATTGTTGATGTATGGTTTTTCGTCGTTTTATTTTGGAAAATGCGAACTATTTTAATTTTTTGTTCTTTTAATCTTTACCTTTAACGGTGTTCATGAAGTACCGTTATTGTTCCAATTTAATAAATGGCTGTGAAAGAAGGTGGAGTGATGTATTTGTTAATGGTTAAAAAATTAAAGATAGTATTGGTGTGTCTGTATTGTCTGTTTATTCTAATTGCGTGCGGGGCAACGATACCATTTCAGACGTATGCGCCGACTAGTGACAGTAATGCGGTAGTTTATGTTTATCGACCATATCGATTTGCCGGTTCGATGGCAAGCCCAAAGGTATACCTTTCAGATCAGGATTTGGGTGTGTTGAATGCAGGAACCTATTTGGTGACGGAAATACCCCCGGGAGAGCACGAATTTTTGATTGGTAAAAAAGGTAAAGAGTGGGTGAATTGGGCGCCGGATACCATTCAACAGCGTGTAAATTTTGATGCTGGAAAAGTGTATTACTTTAGAATGAGCTTGGATTTAAGTGATGTGTCTATGTTTGTTATACCGATGGGGTATGTGCCAACGGTGATGAGCTCTGGAACCGCAAGAGTGAAGTTCGATATGATGGAGCCGGAAAAAGCGTTTGATGAGATACAGAAAACGAACCCGGCTAACACAGATGATGAAGCCGATGAAGAGGATGAGTTCTAATTCGATTGATTTATAAAGCCGAAAAAGAGGTGCAAACGTTTAATTAGCAATTCTAGTTAAACCAGCTCTCTTTCTCGGTCATTTGGATCTATCGATATTTAACGAGTGCGCAATAAAAATCTATCCCTGTGGTTTGTTAGAAATCTGTTCGGCTTATCGAATATCCTCCTGGTCTATCAATAAGGCCAACTACCCTGGCGTTAATCCAATCAAAATATTTTGCGACCATTTTTAAATTTCTCCGTCTTAACCTGTAAATGATTCAAAACTATTTCTCAGGAGAAGATGATGAAACGTTTTCATATTCATATTGCTGTCGCAGACCTGGCTGTTAATGTCGATTTTTATCGACGTCTATTTGAGGTACAGCCTAGTGTTATTCGAAACGACTATGCCAAATGGGAACTGGACGACCCGATGATGAACTTTGCTATTTCATCCCGAGGGCATGAGGTTGGTATTAATCATATTGGTGTTCAAGCTTCTA
The DNA here is from genome assembly GCF_032773895.1 of Teredinibacter sp. KSP-S5-2. NCBI lineage: Bacteria > Pseudomonadati > Pseudomonadota > Gammaproteobacteria > Cellvibrionales > Cellvibrionaceae > Teredinibacter > Teredinibacter sp. KSP-S5-2. The sequence continues at coordinate 4,823,727 of NZ_CP120416.1, forward strand.
CAGAGGAAGAATTACAGAACTTAAAGCACAACGCCTTCCTGGCAGCGTCAAATAGTGTGCATGAGCAGCGTGAAGCAACATGTTGCTATGCTAAAAGCAACAAACACTGGTTAATTGACCCGCAGGGTATTGCCTGGGAGCACTTCCATACTCTGGATACTCTCAATGCCTTCGGAGAGGACAATAGGACGGAGTCGACAGCGTGCTGTATTCCAATGCGTCAATCGGAGCAAGAACAGGAATTGTGTTGTCTACCTGAATCAACGAATGCTGGGGATGACAGCGCTTTGTGCTGTGGTTAAGAGACAGTATATGAACAAACAGCAGAATGCATTAGAGGAGGCGGTAAATAGCCTCCAGACTCGTTTGCGTAGGTATTTGAGGAAGCGCTTATCGGATATTTCGGATGTGGATGATGTAATACAGGAGGCCTTTCTCAAAGCACTCAATGCTCAGAAGGCGGGAAAAAATATCGATAATATACATGCCTGGCTTTTTGCTGTGGCGAAAACTACGCTGGTGGATCTATATCGAAGTCGAGGTGTGCCGACAGAACAATTGGAGGATGATCTGGCAGAGCCTGGCAATGATAATATGCAATTACATCAGGAAGTGGCTTTATGTGTGCGGCCCTTTATCGAATCTTTACCTGAAAAGTATCGAGATACGTTATTGGCCACGCAAATTGAAGGTATGTCCTTAACCGAATATGCGCAAGAGCAAGGGCTTTCTGTGTCAGCGATAAAAAGCCGTGTTGCCAGAGCAAGGAAAATACTAAAGCAGGACCTATTATCGTGTTGTCGTATTCAGTTCAGTAACGGCAAGGTTGCGGATTACGGAAAAACCGATTCCGGGTGTAATGGGAAATGTTAAAAAAAAGATCAGAATACTAAGAACCTCTACTCTGTTGAGTAAAGGTTCTTAGTATGAACTTATGGTAAAGAAGGGATACCGTAATCCTTGCCGTAGTTTTCCACTACAAAATCAATGTCTTTATCACCGCGTCCAGAAAGGTTAACCAGAATGCTGCCTTTCTCACCCGATTGCGCCAGCTTAAGTGCATAGGCAACCGCATGGGAAGATTCAATTGCAGGAATAATACCCTCCAGGCGAGATAGCTCGAAAAACGCATCAATGGCTTCTTTATCATTGATATGTTCGTAGTTCACTCGCTGAATATCTTTCAGGTAAGCATGTTGTGGTCCAACAGACGGGTAATCCAAGCCGCTGGCAACAGAGTAAACTTCCTGTGGTTCACCATCGGCATCTTTCAACATATAGGATTTAAAACCGTGCATTATGCCGGGTTCGCCTTTTGTAAGCGTGGCTGCGTGTTCACCATCTTCATCCAGGTTTCTGCCTGATGGTTCAACACCATGGAGTTTGACTTCTTTATCGTCCAGAAACGCGGAAAAAATTCCCATTGCATTGGAGCCACCGCCAACACAGGCCACTATGTTGCCGGGTAAGCCCCCTGTCATGGAATTAAACTGTTCTTTGGCCTCGTTACCCACAATGGATTGAAAGTCTCTCACCATCATGGGGAAAGGATGAGGACCCACAACAGAACCAATGGCATACAGTTGCGTAACGGGATCTTTCAGGTAGGCTTCAAAGGCCGCATCCACAGCTTCTTTCAAGGTTTTCCGACCGTGGGTCGCGGGGATGACATTGGCCCCAAGAATATGCATGCGCACCACATTCGGGTGTTCTTTTTTGATATCCACTTCGCCCATGTAAATATCACATTCCAAGCCAACCAGTGCGGCGGCCGTTGCCAGAGCCACGCCATGCTGGCCAGCTCCGGTTTCTGCAATCAGTTTTTTCTTGCCCATTTTTTTCGCTAAAAGCGCTTCACCCAGGCAGTGGTTTATTTTGTGTGCACCGGTGTGGTTAAGGTCTTCCCGCTTTAAATAAATATCCGTGCCGTATTTTTTGGACAGATTTTTCGCGTGGAATACCGGGCTTGGGCGGCCGACATAGTGTTGGTAGAGTTCCGTCAGCTGACTTAGAAACTCGGGGTCCTGTCTGATTTCTCGATAGGCGGCATCAATCTCTTGCATAATGGCTTGCAGTTGTTCGGGAATAAAACTGCCACCGTATTCACCGAAAAAGCCTTCTTCATTGGGGAGTGGGTGATCGAATGTATTTTTCATATCTCGGACTTATCTGTTGTGCTCGTTATTATATCTGCGGCCTTCATAGTATCTGCCTGAAGGTCAGCGGACTGAAAAAAGCATTGTAGCTTAAAAAGTGCTCACATACTTGATCATGGATAACATACCGCAATTATTGCTGGCTGCGGTCATTTACCACAGCAAGAGTCAGGCGTGACAGGCATATAAGCTGCTCTCGGTTATTGTAAATGTGCACCTCCCAAACTTGAGTACTTTTGCCTATATGGACCGCTTTTGCCTTACCAGTCACCAGGCCGGATTTCGCGGATTTAATATGGTTTGCATTTATTTCCAGGCCGACGACGGTTTTACCTTCTTCAGCTGCGTGATGCCCGGCCATGCTGCCCAGGGTTTCAGCCAAAGCGACCGAGGCGCCGCCATGCAGTAACTTCATTGGCTGAAAGGTTCTTTCGTCGACTGGCATGGTGCCGACTACACCGTCGTCCAGGACTTCTGTTACACGGATATCCAGAGTTTCCATCAGTGTGCCGGGCATTGAGCGGTTCAGATTGTGTAATGGGATTTCTTTTTTCCAGATTGACATGACAACACCTTGTACTGGATGGATGAATAAGGGAAATTTGGAGCAGGTTTAGACTATAGAGAATCCTGAGCGGTTCCCGTGTGAATCTGCTCCGCTTTCTTAATTAATTCCTGACGGCTTATTTTTAAATCTGATGAAGTTGGCATGGGTGCATAGCCTATTGGCCGCATATAGCTTGGTAAATTCTTTTCCAAAAAAATTTTAATATCATTTATTACCGTTTCCATAGGCTGCTCTGAGAGAATAAATGCGAAGGGGCGTTGCCCATACTGTGTGTCATTGACGGGGACAACGCAGCATGCCTTTACTGATGTTTGTTGCAGCAGAATAGTCTCAATAGATTCTGGCTGAATATTTTCTCCACCGCTGATAAATTGATTATCCAACCTGCCCAGAATCTTTAATGTTCCGTTATTGAACTCACCGAGGTCTTTCGTATGGAACCATCCTTCTTCATCCGTAGGAAGTTCCAGCTTGTTATTGTGTAAATAGCCTTGGAATAACACTTTTCCTTTAACCAATATCTCATTGTCCGGTGAAGTTTTTAATTCTCTATAAGGCAAAACATAAATCGAGTTGTTTAAATCGTTGGTTGCGATCTGAGATGACATCTCTGTCATACCGTAAGTTGTATAACAAGGAATGCCTTTTTGTACTGCTTCATTAACCAGCTCTGTAGGAATGGGGCCGCCGCCGACTAATGCTGCGTGTATGTGCAGTGGATATTTTTTTTCTTTCAGTCTTTCCATCAGCCTACGTAACTGAGTCGCTACGAGCGAGATGTGTGTTATCTGATTGGTAGCGAGATATTCTGCGTCATCTGCTTTGTCATGAAACCATAGGCTTGCGCCTGAAAGTAACGCTCGAAAAACCAACGCCAGGCCGCCGATATGAAACAACGGTAATGACATGAGAAGCCGGCTACTGGACGCAATCGGAATTAATGAATGTGAACCTGTGGCACTGGCGATATGATTCGTGAGGCTATGAATTGCCAGCTTGGGTGTGCCTGTGCTGCCAGAGGTATAAATGCCGTTACATATTTGGCTGGAATCGGAAGCGTTCAGCACGTGAGCTTTTTCACTCAGTGGATAAACAGACTGAGCTTGTATATGGTGATTAAATATATTGTTGCCAAGTAATACGCTACGTTGAGTGGAGGTAAACTTAGGGTTATAGGGAACGGCAACTGCCCCCAAAAGCATCAGCGAACAAATATTGATAAGTGTATTGATGTCTTTCTCTGCTTCGATAAGCACGAGTTGGTTTGAAACAATTTTCCGTTTGCTAAAAGAAGCTGCTCGTTCTTCAATCTGTTGAATAAACTCTCGGTAGGTGAGCTGCGTGTCCTCGGTGACGATGGCCAGATAATCTCCAAAGTTTTGTTTCGAACTCTGGAGCAGATCGCGAAAGTTTGTGATATGGACTTCATTTAACGACATAGTTTTCCTACTTCGTGAATCGAGTTATGTCGTTCAAGGTCAAAAATTTCTTTGCTTGTATGTTCAATGTTTGTATTGCTAAATAAAATGCTACCCGCCATGGCCTTGAGCGTGTCTAGCCCTTGAGCTTGAGTTAACTTTAACTGATGGGCAAGGTAATGATAAAAATATAATGAAATATTGCTTTCAAAGCTACTGCTCAAAATAACCTTAAGTTGAGAATGTTTTGCATGCTCGATCCAGCTTAGTGAAGACTGCAATCCAATTAACATGGGTTTAATCACTAGATGGGTGAGTCCTATAGTGTTAAGCAGTGTTTGGCGTTGATAGGTGTCGTCGCGCAGGCTTTCATCCAATGCGATTGGAACTGGGAACCGTTGTTGCAACGCACTGTAATCAGAAAAATTACGTAAGGGCTCTTCAACGCATTCAATTTTACTTAGATTCAACTGATCGAAGAATGAGATTGCTTCTTCCAATGTCCAGCTTTGGTTCGCATCAAGTCGTAATCTTTGCTTGGCGGAGATCTGGCGAATCAGTTTCTGTATTTGCGCTTTTTCCTGTTCAATAGGCGCTCTGCCAATTTTTACTTTTACACTGGTTGATGTGGGCGGTATTGTTTCTCCGGTAATGGAAGGGTTGTGGTATAACTGGCAAACATCTGTAGCGCTGCACTTGGCCAGAACTTCTGTATCAATAGTGTGTTGAAGTTGATATTGAAGTGTTTCAACACCATAACGAACAGAAGGGAAAAGGTTTTCCGTTGAATTGAATAAATTTATTAACTTGAGTTGTAATAATTGGGTTTGGCAATGAGAAAGTGATTCTTTGCTGAAACCTGGTAGTGGCGCGATCTCACTTAAATAGAATTTGTCGTCAGGTGTGCGTGCTGCCAGAATTAATCCCTGACGGGATTGGGCGTGTTGAAGTTTTCCGCCAAGGTTAAAACACACTGGCTGGCAAAAGGGTAAGTCATAACGAAATACCCTTATCTGTTGAATTTCCGGCAGCACACTGGGCACGACAATTAGGGTTGTCGTTTATATTTTGTAAAATCCGGTTTTCTTTTTTCCAGGTAGGCATCTCTGCCTTCCTGGCCTTCTTCGGTCATATAGAACATCATGGTTGCATTACCTGCGAGTTCCTGAATGCCTGCCTGACCATCAATGCCGGCATTGAATGCGCTTTTGAGTGTGCGTAGAGCCAGCGGCGAATGCTGAAGAATTTGTTGGCACCAGCTGACGGTTTCTTTTTCCAATTCTGTAATAGGAACAACGGTGTTAACCAGCCCCATATCCAGCGCTTCCTGGGCATTGTATTGCTTACACAGATACCAGATTTCCCGCGCCTTTTTCTGGCCAACTACACTGGCCATATAACTGGCACCGAAGCCGCCGTCGAACGATCCAACTTTGGGGCCGGTTTGGCCAAAACGGGCGTTGTCCGCTGCAATTGTCAGGTCACATACTAGGTGTAAAACATGGCCGCCACCAATGGCATAGCCCGCAACCATAGCAATCACCGGTTTGGGAATTGAGCGAATTAGTTTTTGCAGATCCAATACATTTAAGTGGTGAACGCCGCTATCGTCTTCATAACCGGCATGGCCTCGAACCCGTTGATCACCTCCGGAACAGAAAGCCATGTCGCCTTGTCCGGTGAACACGATGACGCCAACTTCTTCGTCATAGCGCGCGTCGTTAATGGCGGTAATCATTTCCTTTACCGTTAACGGGCGAAATGCGTTGCGAACTTCCGGGCGATTAATGGTGATTTTGGCGATGCCTTCCGCCTTGTGGTAATAAATATCTTGAAAGCCGTGTTCGCTGGAAACATCTTTCCAGTCAAGTGCGGGCGTGATTGTGCTGATAGAGGGATCTGGTTTACTCATAATTCTGATTTCATGATGTAAGAAAATGGATAGTGAATTGGGCAAAAATCTCTGGGGCAAAATTGTGGCAATTGTGCCCCGATTCTTCAATGCATTTATGAACAATATTTGAATTGTATTGCGCCAGTTGTTGGCCGATATCCGAATACTTCGTATCGAGTCCGCCGGAGACATAAAGTACGGGATTATCGCAGCGTGTCAGTGTTGGCCAAAGGTCTTGCTGGTTACCCAGGCTGGTTTGTTTGAGCAACCTGCCGATATGTGTTTGTCGACCTTCTAAACGTGTTGCTTTGCTTTTAATGGTGTCTGCATCCGCTGCAGAAAATACCGGCTGCTGATACCATTGGGTTAAACTTACGGCAAGAGGTTCCTGCTCAAAACGCTGTTGCCAAATGGCGTCATTGGTTTCTCGCTGTTTCTTTTGTTCTGCATTCTTAAGGCCTGGATGTCCGGCTTCCAGTACAACACGGTGTAATTGCGCCGGGTTTTGCTGTAGCCAATGCATTGCGATGCGTGATCCGAGTGAATAACCAATTAAGTGAAATGGATTTTTCAGGGGCAAGCTGGAAAATAAACGTTCGGCGTAGTCTCCAATATTCGAGCATTCTTCGAAACTCGGTAAATCGACAAAAAGACAATAGTATTGATTCGTTAAATGCTTTGCTACATATTGCCAATCGGTTGGATCGCCAAGAAACCCATGTAAAAAAACAATGGCCGGATTATGTTCGGAACCCTGAGTATACCAATGCTCGCTAACTTTCTGCATTAGGTCGATCCAGCGTTTTGGCCAGTGCCGGTAGAAACTGTTTTATCAGTTGGCTGCTTTCGGTCGAGCGAAAATTCAATTCAATTAATGAACAGTCCATGCTTTGCGCGGCAGTGCAATAGATGCCGATAAAATCCTGAACGGTTTTCGGATTGTAATAGGTCAGGCCAAATTGTTTGGCCGCTGAATCAAATGTTAAACCGTGCGGCATTTGGAAAAAATCCTGTTGAATTTTCCCCAATTCGTTAGCTGGCAGTAAATTAAAAATACTGCCGCCATCATTATTAATAACGACGATAACCAACGAAGAATTGTGAGTTAGTGCAGCTTTTTTTGCTAACTGCAAGCTGTTTAAATCGTGCAGTAAACTGGTATCGCCTAATACACAGGTTAATGATTGTTGGCGACCTTGTTGAATGCCAGCAGTGGTGGCTATAAGACCGTCAATACCACTGGCACCACGATTACTTAACACTTGCGCTGGTTCGGGGGTGATGTCGGCAAACATATCAAACAGTCGAATACCAAGACTATTGCCGAGAAACAGCTGAGTGCTTGGAATTATGTTTTGACTAATAACGCGTGCGATATTAAGTTCATTGAAATGCTGTTTGCCAAAACACGGGTGCGAGTTAATAAAGCTTTGAACGCGATTATTCAAGTTGACCAAAGCCTGCGTATGAATGGCGTTGGCTATATTTCCCAGAGAGTTTTCTGAAAAATATTGGCAGGTCTGCACAATATCGCTGCATACTTCTTTGGCTTTCTTTGCCGGGTCCAAACCATCTGAATGATTCTTTATGAGGGTATAGTGTTCAAAATCTCTATTACTCAACCATTGCAATAGTCTTTTGCTGACCATGCGTCCACCAAACTGCACAATATTTTTATACTGACTTAATAATTTTTTCCCTGTTTGTGTGGCCAGTAATAAGTCTGCATGATGAATAACGGATGGGTGTTTTAACAGCCGAAGTTGGCTGTTGATGTCTGGCAAAATTAAAATATTATTTTTGCGGGCCAGGTTTAATACGGCTTTGGCCTCGTCTGAATCAAGCTGCCCGGTAATAAAAAGCTCGGTACCATGTAAGGTGGTTTTTAATTGGTCCAGGTTTAACTGGGTTGTTGCGTCTGCACGATTGAGCTTTCTAACAATAGAATATTGCCCCTGTTCGGATTCACCGTAAAGTGGATCGCGAAAGGCGCAGTTAAGTTGCATTGGCCCAGCCGAACGCTGTAGCGCCTGTTTTACATGTTGCTGAATAATGTCCAGTTCTTTCTGGAAATCCTCTAGTTCATCGGGTGGGGCAATGTTATAAGAAGTAACACAGTTTTCCCCAAAAAGGTTTTTTTGACGGATGGCCTGATTGGCACCGCAGTTTTGTAATTCGTCGGGGCGATCCGCCGACAAAATAATTAGCGGAATGTGACTTTGTCTGGCTTCAACCACGGCGGGGTATAGATTCGCAACGGCGGTTCCGGATGTGGTGATAATGACCACGGGAGCGTGAGTGCTTTTTGCGATACCCAAGGCAAAGAACCCGAGGCCGCGTTCATCGAAATGACTGTGTAATTCCAGGGATGCCTGTGTTTGTTGCAAGCGTGCTGCAGCAATGGTTAGCGGAGCACTGCGGGACCCGGGAGCAATACAAATATGCCGAACGCCATGCTGCATAAGGTGTATGAGTAAGCTGTAACACCAAGCCTCATTGGCGGTGGGATACTCTTGAGTTTGATTCATTGTTGGATTTAAGGCCTGTTAACCGAACCTAAAATTATGCCTTGAGCGCTTTAAGAAACGATGCGATTTTTGCGTCCATTTCCTGCCATTCACTGTCGGCGGTGGCACCCTGAACTATACCAACACCAGAGAAACACTCTACTTGATTCTCTTGAATCAGGGTAGAGCGTATGGCCACAGAAAATTCCACATAGTCCTGACCGAATACACCCACAATGCCGCTATACCAGCCGCGGTTGGTGGTTTCGTGTTGTTGAATATAGTCAAACGCTGCATTGCGAGGGAAACCGCATATTGCCGGCGTGGGATGTAAGGCGTTTACTAATTGTAAGTCAGATACTTCCGGATGCAATCGGACCTTGAGTGGAAGGTAGCGATGTTGAACATTCGCCAGCTTAAATACACTGGGTTCCTCCGGGCAAACAAACTGATCGCCGAATTTACAAATCTGCGTTTTTAGATATTCAGTGACGAGTGAATGCTCTCGCACCAGTTTGGGGTCGCTTTTTAGTTCTTGCTCAAAGTGGAAATCTTCATCTCGGGTTTCGCCTCTTCGAACCGTACCTGCTAGCGATTCGGTGCTTAATGCTCGACCTTTGCGCTTGTACAAACGTTCTGGCGAGCAGCCCATAAAGGTGCTGTTTTTACTGCGAATAATGAAGGAAAAGGCGTTGTTGTTAATGGCTTGCCAGCGCTGGATGAGATCGTAAATATTTAATGGCGCATCTAAGTCAATGCTAACGCTGCGTGCCAATACGGCCTTGTCGAACTGTTGTGCTTGAATCGCGCTCAGTGTCTTGTCTATCCACTGTTGCCATTGCTGGTAGTGAATGCCTTTGCGAATCGAACGAATTTTTGCTGGTGTTTCTTGAGCCTGCTCACTGTCAAAGTTAAGTGCACGTAATCGGTCGATAAGTTGCTGTTGTTTAGCAGACCACTCAGCTTCATTTTGTGGATGGATGCATGCCGACAGGTGAAGTGAGCCGTGGCGTTTTATTAAAGCAATTTCGGGTAAAACAAATAGCGCTGCTGGGAAATCCCGCCATTGCTGTTCGCCGCTGCGACCGTTATAGGAAATGCCACCAACGAACTGAATGGGTACATGGTCTTCATGAGGAACCGACTGGATGCCATTAAGGTATGACGCAAGTTGCTCAAAGAGCTGAGCAAACTCTGTGTCAGTTTCAGCCGATAAGCGGAGTGCTTCACCTAAACCGGATATGGAAAATGACCCCTGTCGGTTTCGCCAATAACAGCTTCGTTCGTCCGGGTTGGCTCTCAAAAATAGGACGGGGTCTATTTGTGGCACTGGCTGGCATACGTGCTGAACAGTATCTGGAAGATACTGCAACCGGGATATGCGCTGGATAAGTTTCTGGATGGCGAGATCAAACGTATTGCGCAATACCTTGGCTTCTGCGGCTTGATATACCTGCGTCGACTGCGGCACTACCTCAGGTTTGATACTCACTCGGGCTCCCAAAAAAACGTTAACTATACTCGCTTATTGTAGCCAGTGGAGCGCCCGGGGTCATGACCCACATCAGAATATCCGCCTTTATGCTAAGTCCCTGATTTTTGTGGGTTTTATGCCCGAAGTTATCCTGTAATTTGCTTTCTGGTTGCTTTTGTTAGAAGGGTATAGGCCTTGCTGGAAGGCCTGAATTATTAAGCATTTTCTAATGCGATTGTGCTGACCACTGTTTTTAACTGTTCATCAAAATCGATGTTAGTGATTTCACCGGTTTCGCTATCAAAATTATCGTAAAAATTGGGAAGTGAAAATTGGCCTTTCACTTCACCACCAAAGAACGGTGCGGAGGTGACTGCTGAGGCGAGTACGTTCTTGGCTCCGCCAGGGCCGGGTGAGGTGGCCAATAGCACCATAGGTTTGCCTTGCCACACTTTTTGATTAATGCGAGACGCCCAGTCAAACAGGTTCTTGAATGCGGCGGTATAAGTACCGTTATGCTCGGCGAAGGCAATAACCAGTGCGTCGGCATCGGTGATCTTCTGATAAAACTGTTTTATTTTTTCCGGTTGGCCTAATTCCTCTTCACGCTCAATACTGAAGAGCGGCACTTCATAATCGTTAATGTCCAGAATTTCAGTTGTTTCCGCATCGAGCAATTGAGTGGCATAGGTTGCCAATTGTTTATTGATCGACTGCCGGCTATTGGTTGCTGCAAATGCTAACACCTTCATCTTTGGCTCCTTCGTACTTTGCATAGACCTTAATCAGTCGTAGCAGTATGTACTGTTCCTTAGATGGATAAAAGATCGAGTTTTGCAACTTATTGTTCCATAATTGGAACGGTGGTTGGAAGTCTGGAAGAGTGAGATGGTTGATGTAAATGATATGTTGATTTTTGCCAGGGTGGCTGAGCTGGAGGGGATCTCCAAAGCCGCTGATGCCATGCAGATTCCGAAGTCGAGAGTCAGCCGTCGACTGGCGCAGCTGGAAAGTGATTTGGGGGTGAGGCTGATTGAACGCAATACCCGTTCGGTGCGTTTGACCGATTCTGGCTTGGCCTATTTTCAGCACTGCAAGCGGATTGAAGAAGAAGTGCAAAACGCTCAAGAATCCATATGCGACAGTCATTATGGTTTGAGTGGGACACTTCGTGTTAGTACATCATTAACGCTGGGTCAGCATGTTATTGCGCCGCATTTGAGTCGATTTAATCAGATGTACCCTGGAATACACGTTGATTTAGACCTTTCAAACAGGCGGGTTGATTTAATTACGGAAGGTTTTGATTTGGCGATTCGAGTGGGGCAGATTGAAGATTCATCACTCATTTGCCGGCGTCTTGGCGGCGACTGTGCAGCGCTTTATGCTTCTCCCCAATACCTCGCGCAGCATGGCGAACCAACTCATCCGGAACAACTGAAGGACTTCAAGGTAAGTTGCATGCCGGAAAGCAGTTTCGCCAAGGTCTGGCATTTGGTTAATAAGTCAGACGTGTCCTGCAAGGTAAAGGTTTCTCCCTGGGCGAGTGTGAACGACATGACAACCTTGAGAATGCTGGCCGAAAACAGTGTGGGTATTGTGTTGTTACCAAGATATTTGGCGAGGGAGAGTGTGGCGGAGGGGCGGTTAAGGGCTGTGCTCTCTGAATGGTGTTCCCCGCCGTTTGGTTTTTATGCGCTTTTTCCAAGTCGGCATGGTTTAACCCGTAAAGCCCGAGCCTGGTTGGATTTTTATCAGGAATATTTTGCTGTTTTGGGTGTTAACGATAATTCGCTTGGTGGTACAAAATAGCCTTACTGAGTGAGCAGTTTTATTTTTTTAAGCTGAACTCTTTGGCATTCACAAAAATTTGCAGGACATTGTTTAGAGTGTGTCTTTCTTGTTGTGCGATCTCCGTAAACTTTAACTCGATTTCTGCTCCATCATTATTGGATCGCACCATACAATAATTTACCCGTGTCTTGGCGCGAATACGGACTTGTTCATTTTTATAGTTCACGTAAAACTCAATATTAACCGGGCTGTTAATCGGTAGTGCTCGAGAATAGAGTATGGATACTCCGCTTTGTAATAGCTCGTAGATGTGCCCCTCAGAAATTTTTCGATCCTGAGTCATTACGCGAGCACGCCAGTTAACCATGTATCTGGCGCCCTTCATTCTTGCCGGTGTTTTGGCTTTGAGATCGTTATTAAAATTCATTCTATGAGTTTAGATGAGAAAAGAGCCCGTGTTTATAAGGAAGAAAGCGCTTTGTTTAGTCGATAAAATTATTAGGGCTCCAAGTGTTTGTGCCTGTTTGACTATGATGCCAAATAATCGACGTTTGTCGAGTGTTTTTATTCGGGGTCAGTTTGGTGTTAGGGTTTTGACGTTTTTTGTCTAAATCGAAATTGATTTCGCTTAATATTTTTTACCGTAAACTATTTTATATTGAAAGACTGTAATGACTATGAATACCCGGTGTACCTCCTCCATGCCCCATCATGAAACCGTTCAATGTCCAAGATGCAAATCGCAGTTTGAATGCAAAGTTGGCTCAATACTGATTTGTCATTGTAACGAGGTAAAACTCTCCGACGGGCAAAAGCAGTATGTTGCTGAGCGCTGGGAGAGTTGTTTGTGTCATGGGTGTTTGTTGGATATTCAGACGAATATCGGAGAATAGGTTCTTCTTCACCGTCCCTGGCGATTTTGGTAAATATAATTTACGGCTACTAAGCCAGCTCTTGTCGAAGTTGTTTTGCCGCGTTGACCATATGGGTTAATGCCGGTATTACTTCCTCCCAACGACGGGTTTTTAATCCGCAATCCGGATTGATCCATAGGCGGTTTACCGGGATTTTCTCTGCCGCCAAACGAATGAGTTTTACGATCGATTCTGCATTCGGAGTGTTGGGTGAATGAATATCGTATACCCCAGGCCCAATTTCATTTGGGTAATGGTAATCGTCAAACGCTTGTAAGAGCTCCATTTGTGAACGGGAAGTTTCGATGGTGATCACGTCGGCATCCATTTGACCTATAAACTCAATAATGTCGTTAAACTCCGAATAACACATATGAGTGTGTATTTGTGTTTCGTCTTTTATCCCATTAACACAAATCCGAAACGCCTTGACCGCCCAGGTTAAGTAACTTTGCCAGTCACTTTTACGCAAAGGCAAACCTTCCCGTAACGCAGCTTCATCAATTTGAATTATCTGAATACCCTTGTTTTCCAGGTCAAAAACTTCTTGTCGAATCGCCAGGGCAAGTTGATAACAGGTTTGGCTAAGCGGTTGATCATCACGAACAAACGACCAGTTGAGCATGGTGACCGGTCCGGTAAGCATGCCTTTTACAGGTTTGTCTGTTAAGGATTGGGCGTAGCTCGCCCACTCAGTGGTAATGGCTTCAGGCCTTGAGATATCGCCATAAATAATCGGTGGCTTGACGCAGCGCGAGCCGTAAGATTGCACCCAGCCAAACTGGGTAAATATGTAGCCTTCCAGATGCTCAGCAAAGTATTCCACCATATCATTGCGCTCGGCTTCGCCGTGAACCAAAACATCGATGCCTAACTCTTCTTGTTGACTGACCGCTTGCTGAATTTCTTTTTGCATGCTGGAACGGTAGTCATGCGTTGTGATTTCCTGATTCTTAAATCGTTTTCGTGTTTGACGAATATCGCTGGTTTGCGGAAATGAACCAATGGTGGTTGTGGGGAGCAGTGGTAAACGTAGCGTGTTCTTCTGTTTTTCCGCTCGAACGGCATATGGTGTCTGCCGATAGCCGGATAGCTCAGGGACTTTGAGCAGCTGATTAGTGATTTCCTGCTTGTTGACTCTGCGGGAATATTTTCTATTCTCAATGGCTTCCTGATTTAACGCTAATACATCTTGAATTGAGTCTTCTCCAGATGTCAGAGCATGAGCCAAAAGTTGTAACTCCTCCAGCTTTTGCTCAGCAAACGCAAGCCAGGGTTTGATTTCTTCTGCGAGATTTTCTTCTACGGATAAATCAACGGGAACATGCAACAGCGAGCATGATGGTGCCAGCCATAATCGCTCCCGAAGCTTTTGATAAATCGGCTGCAGCCAATGAATGGTTTTGATTAAATCTGTTTTCCAGATGTTGCGTCCATCAATAACGCCTAGAGACAACACCTTGTGAACGGGAAGCCAATCAATAACTTTTTTAACTTCATCGCGGGCATTAATGGTGTCGACATGTATGCCAGCAACGGGTAATTCACAGGCGAGCTGCAGGTTTTCCCTGAGTTGACCGAAGTAGGTGGCCAATAAAATTTGGATGTTGCTGGCTTTAAGAGAATGATAGGTTTTTTGTAATGCATGTTTCCATTCGTCGGTAAGCTCTGTAACCAAAATGGGTTCATCTATTTGCACCCAGGTTATGCCTTTTTCCGCAAGCAACTGCAGTAATTGGGCATAAACAGGAATAATCCTGTCAACCAGATTGAGCTTATTGCTGTTGTCGGTTGTTTTACTTAACCAAAGGTAAGTTAGCGGGCCAATCAAAACCGGTTTTACTTGGTTGCCAGCGAGTTGTGCTTCTTCCACCTGTTTTAGCAAGCGGGTTGGGCTCAGGGTGAAATGTGTGTTTGCCGAAACTTCGGGGACAATATAGTGGTAATTGGTATCAAACCATTTGGTCATTTCGCCAGCTCGAAAACAGGCACAGCTGTCATCACAACTGGACCGACCTCGCGCTATGCGGAAGTAGCTGTCCAGCTCTGTAACATTATCTTTTTTGTATTGATTGTCGACATTACCCAGCAGAAAGCTGGTATCCAGAACTTGATCGTAAAATGAAAAATCGCCGGTCTGGGTAAAACTGAGCTGCCTGTGGCGAGCGTGGTTTTGTTGTCGAATTTTCAGACCGGTTTGTTCAAGTTGCTGCTGAGAAATATCTCCGCGCCAATAGGATTCGAGGGCGAATTTAAGTTCTCTTTTGGGGCCTATGCGGGGGAAGCCCAAGTTATGTGTTGTGATCATGTTATGCCTCCATATGCGTTTTGAGGCATTGTATTAATTCGAAATTATGAATAATAATGGTATATATTCATTAATCTATGAGAATAATTCATTTGTTGGCCTATGATTGAACGTATCCATCTGTCTATCCTAAGAGCAATCGAGACTCAGGGCTCCCTGACTGCGGCTGCGGACAGCCTGCATTTAACTCAATCGGCCTTGAGTCATTCCATCAAAAAACTGGAACGGCAGGTGGGGGTGGTGTTGTGGGAAAAAGATGGCCGTGCTATTCGCCTCACGCAAGCCGGCCATTACCTGTTGAAGTCCGCCAACAGGCTTCTACCCCAGTTTGAGCATATTGATAGTGTGCTGAATCAGTTCGCCAAAGGGGAAAAAGGCAGCTTGCGAATCGGCATGGAATGTCACCCCTGTTATCAGTGGTTACTCCGGGTGGTTGAACCCTACCTGGAGCAGTATTCGGGGATAGACGTGGATGTGAAGCAGCGCTTTCAGTTTGGTGGTTTGGCTGCGTTGTTTAACTACGATATTGATGTTTTGGTTACCCCGGACCCGCTACAGAAAAAAGGGGTAAATTTTTACCCGGTATTTGATTACGAATTAGTCCTCGTCACCAGTAATAAGCATAATTTGGCTGTTAAGAAAAGCGTTGTCGCGGAAGATTTGGCCAATGAAGTCTTACTGACTTATCCTGTAGAAACAGCAAGGTTAGATTTGTTCACACAATTTTTGCTGCCGGCCAGTGTCAGCCCCAAAAAAGTAAAAACGATTGAGGCCACGGAAGTTATGTTACAGATGGTGGCTGCTGGACGAGGGGTTGCTGCACTGCCGAGTTGGTTGGCTGAAGATTATGCCGATAAGCTGGCGATTAGCCGAGTTCGATGTGGTAAAGCGGGAATTCATAAAGCGATTCATCTTGGTATCCGGGATGGCGAGGAGCGGTTTCAACATGTTCAGAGTTTTCTGGCGTTAGCAAAAAATACGCGTTTCCGTCAGTGACTGGGTATTTGAGCTACTGTGTATAGAGGTATGTTATGAAAGAGATATTCCTGGTATCAGGTTTTATGCTATTGAGTTGTGTCAGTTTTGCCGGACGGTTGCCTACACAGTTCTATAGCGTGTCATCTTTAGGTTATGGTTTTATTCGTTTAAATACGTCTTCGGTTGCGGAAGAGAACGAACGGGAATATCACGCTATCAGGGCAGGTGACATTGTTCGTTTAACCAGCCCCGAAAGTGAAGATGCGTGCTATATGTATTATTCCAGTGGTGCAGAACAGTTAAAGTTAAAAATCACCAATCAGCTGTGTCAGGGTGTGATGCAGGAAATTAAAAAATCACTAAACGGGGATGGTTAAGTAAATCAGCCTATCGCCTTTAATCATTGAGTAAGATGGCTTTATGAAAAAGAAAGTTGCACTTTCCCCTGAAGATATTGCTGCAGTAAAAAGCATCGCTCTCAGAGAAGGGTTTTGCGAAGTGGTTGAACTACTTGATGAGACCAGGGATTTTGTCGAAATCAACTCTAGGCAGGCTCAGCTACTCATGAACGTTATGGTCTTTGAGGGACATCGCCATCTTCTTAAATATCCGTTTGATCAGCCTGAACATCCAAAACATGACCCCGGACATGCGGATAAACAACAAGAATTCTTTCACGGTTTATATTTTCGTTTTACCACAGCAATAGAATTTCTTTTTGAGATAAATCGACAAGGGGCGAGAGTGTAGCTCGCCTTCCTTTGATTTCGGTTTTATCTTAAGTTTTTACTACCTATTCATCGAGTTATTTTGACTGTTCCTGTTATTGGTTATAAGCCTTTCTTTTGTTGAGTTTGCTGTTCTAAAAATTCATTTTCCAAAAATAATTTATTGTTCAATAACCGCAATTGTCTATGGTTGATCTCCGGGTAAGGTTATTATTTACTATAATAAATTTGTAGTTTTTATTTTCAGAGAGCGTTCTCTGATAAACCTGTACCGAATCTCCTGTAGGTCTGTGACCTATATTCTTGGCCTGACTGAGAAGTCAGGCTTTTTTTATGTGGAATTTATCCAGGTATTTTTAGTATGTGACGGAAAATATTCTCGTATGGCGTTGTGTTTAATTGTGGTTTTTCTTTAACGATTTTTTCTGCTAGTAGCTGGAAGGTATCTACGCAGAAATGCCATAGTGGATGAGAAGAGAAAATGGCTTCTTCTTCCTGCCTGTTGTTGATGAGTATATAGAGGGCTTTCTGTGAGTTGCTGTCCAGTTGTTGTTCACTGAGTACCTTCAGTGATACGGGAGGAATAGTATTGCTCTCCTGTATATGTTTCGCACAAAGAACAAAACGAATGGTATGTAAAAACGTCTTGCTAGATACCTCGATACTGTCGGCCCCCAATGTTTTCCGTGCTAGGGACAGGTAATGATGGAATGCTGATGCGGGATTAAAATGATCGTGGGCAAAAGAGCCCAGGGCATGAAATTTTCGTTCGTGATTACGATAAATAATCGGTGAATGCAGCCGCTCATATGCACTCGCGTTTCCACGATAAAGTAAGCGTATACATTTCTTTAAGTCCCAGCCCGAAATATCAAGGCCATCGGTAATGGGGAGTTCGATTGTCTCTTTACGCTCAAAGGGCGATAGGTACTTATCAAGCGGGTGATGATAAAAGAAGCGGACATCGTAGTCGCTGTCAGGCGTTGAGAAATCCCAGGCCCGGCTGCCGTTCTCGGCAGCATGAAAAATAATAACCCCATATTCTTTTTCAATAAAATCCAGTAAATCGAGGATTTCCAGCTTAATACTGCTATTAATCGAAGGCATGAAATGACTACAGAGTTGGATAATGTTGATGTTCGGTCAAAACTAAATCAGAGAGGATAATAGGGATATTCAACCAGTGAGGCAATGATTGCCTGTTCAAAAAGGTGTGATCTTATGAAGTAGGCACCCTGGCTCAGGTGCACCTACTTCACGGGAATAATAACGGTTATTAGTTTTTTCTGCCTTTGTTATACAGGGCTTCAAGGCCTTTTTGGTAGGCGACAACCCATTCGTCGATGGTGTCTTTATTTACTGCTACACGCCCCATTGCACCTAATTTACGATTGCCTTGTTGATCACTACGCCCTTTATAGACTTGTTTGCCTTTTGCATCATAAATACTGACAACATTCTTCGCCAGGGCCTTGCTGGTTGGAACAAATTTTCCTGTAGCGACAGCCCATTCAGAGTAAATCACCATGGTGAAATCTGCTCCCAGTGTTTTGGCCAGTTTGACTGCAACATCTTTGTCTAGCTGGGCTTTAACCATTTGTTTCCTGTCTTTGGCCAGGAGTGGCATATCCTTACCTTTAATATTGGGTACTTTGACTTCGAGTTCTGTTCCAGCCATTGCCTGATATGCTTTGTTATTAACGAATTTACTGGCAGGAATGACTTTCCATTCTTCTCCCATTTTAGATTCTATTTTTTCCAACATGGTATTCAACCGAGAGCCCATCAATTCTGATGTGTCTGAGTTATTCCAGCCTTGCAAAGAATTTGCCCAATTATTCGCAGAGAGGGAGACAATCGCGAGAGATTTCCCTTTGTTTTGGCTGGCGAGTTGTTCAAGAGATGTACCTGCGTAGGTGCTGACTGATGTGAACAAGCAAAGCGCAAGTGACAGACGAAGCAATAAGTTCATAATTATTCCTTGTGTATTTTTATGATGAAGAGCATTTGAATGTGCATATCCGTACTAAGAATAGACCCGGTTTTAAAATATGTCAGAGTAGCATGACAACTTTTTGAACCGGCGCGTGTGATAACGCTGGAAGTGCGTATTTTTCTCTGATGAAATAGGGCATAACAATTAGAGAAATGAATACGCATTCATTGCGTAAAAAGGATAAATTGACGGGCATAAAAAAAGCCACCGGTTGGTGGCTTTTGGAAAGTTGTGCCGTTTATATACGTGAGACAGGTTTGCTTTTATCTAACCATTGGTCGAGTTCGACAATATCTTCTTCTGTTAATGTGCCTGCTACTTGTTTTAATTGCAGTTTAAACAGTACGTATGCGTACAGTGCTTCATAATAATTTCTTTCCGCCAGATACATATTACGTTGTGCTTGCAGTACATCTACTAGGTCGCGAGTACCAACATCGTAACCGGCTTGTGTCGCTTCCAAAGCACTTCTGCTGGAAGTAATGGCCTGCTTTCTCGCTGTAACTGTAGCCACTGCTGTTGTGGCACTTAAATGTGTTGATCGAGCTGCTTGGATCGTGTCTCTTTGTGCTTTTTTATACTCTTCGTCAGCTGCAATATAGAGCTTGTTTGCACGTCTTCGGCTGGCTGAAGTGGCACCGCCATTATAGATCGGTACAGATAATTCAAGCTTAAATACTTGAGTATCGATTTCGTTGTCTGAATATGGATCGAGAATGTTGTTAGCCGTTTGCTCATCATTTTTATTGTAAATAACGCTGCCGGTAAGTTTGGGGTAATGACCTGCCTTTGCTTCTTTGGCTTGGTGCTTGGCGGCGCCGGCATTTAAGCGCGCACGTTCTAAGGAGAAATTATTTTGCAATGCTTGTTCGACCCAGGCTTGTCGCTCAGTTGGGATCGGGTGACTAACAGGAAACTCAGTTCTAAGTGGGTTTAGTTGGTTGTAGGGGTGGCCTGTAATCACTTCCAGTGCTTCAAAGGCGATACCTGCTTGACCTTCTGCTAACAGGCGAGCGGCCATTGCGGAGTCGTATGCGGCCTTAACTTCGTGTACTTCAGTGATGGCGGTCAAACCGACTTCAAAGCGTTGTTTGGTTTGTTTTAACTGGTGTTCGAAAGCGGTTTCTTCTGCTACTGCAGTGTTGTAGCTGTCTATGGCTTTAAGCACATCGAAGTAGGCTGTTGCAGTACGAATAATCAGATCCTGCTGATCCGCTTTGAAGGTTGCTTCGGCAATCTGGGCCTGTTTGGAGCCGGCCTTAAATCCGTGCCAGGCAGCCAAATCAAAGATGGGTTGAACAAGAGAAGCCGAGTAGCCTGATGAAGAGGAATCTATCGTTGTTTCAGAATATTTTCTCTCATATTGATCTGGGTTGGAGAGGTCTGTAGCCCCGTCAATGGGGTTTTGTTGGAAGCCAGAGCTATCTGTTTCTGATTCGCTCCAATTTCCCTGTGCGTTGATCTTCGGAAGTAAGCCTGCTCGTCCGAGATTCTTTAACTCCTTGCCTGCTTCATATTGTGCTTGTGCTGCTCTAAATTGGTGATCGTTTTGCAGCGCTTGTTGGTATACCTCTAGCAATGTCTCACTGTTTGATGTCGAGGAAATGAGTAATCCGGTTGTGAGCAAACCAGATACGAATAACTGGTTGAGTCGCTTAGTCATGAGAATCCTTAATGGTCAAAACGGAAGTTGCCAATAATACGTATAGCCCCAGCCAAGAATGAGGGCCTGCCCCCAAAGCTGCGTATTTTTTGCGAAGGCGTAATGATATCTGCTGTTAATAAAAAAACAAATTAAACAATGTCGTTGTTTGTTACAGGTAAATTTACTTGAAAGGCAGGCAAAAAAACGTCAAACGTAAGTGTCGATGTACTGCTTTTGCTGATTATTGTTGGCAATCTGCTGAAAAGTTGTCGCACTTAATGGTTTGCGGTGTTCGATGAGTTCACCCTGGTCGATTTGGTTAAGACGAAATACATCGTTATTTCTGCTGGAATTTTTGTCGTCCTGATTGTTTTCCAAGCTTAAGCGGGCATCAAAAGCTGATGATATTTGCGGAATATCATAAACGGGTGAGGGTAGGTTTTGGCGGCCGGATATTTCAATGGTATCTGAATCGACTTTTGCCTGTCGTCGTTCATAGCGATTGGGATTTTCGCCATTGTTCGATATTTGCTCTATTGTACTCAGCCGACGCTGGTTCAGCGGGTGGGTGTTAATGGCAGAGTAAATAGGTTTTTCCATTTTGGGCGCGAAGAATGTTTATTGTTTAATCATTATAGGGGGAATTTTAGTCAAATCTTATGCACGATTTTGTTAAGAGTGTCCTATTTATAAACAGTAGTTATTAAGCACTTGTTAGAACTGTGAGGGATCACCATATTGTTGAGTGTGTTATGGCAAGATATTTTTTTAGTAAAAGGTTGTTGATATGCAAAGGTTAAAACCGAAGTTTGATCGGTCTGATGTCGAAGTGGTTTCGGATGAATTGGCTTATGACGGCTTCTTTAAAATGTACCTGTTAAAGGTTAAGCATCGGTTGTTCTCAGGTGGATGGTCAACAATGCTCAGTCGGGAGCTGTTTCATAGAGGGCAGGCGGTTGCGGTTGTTTTGTATGACCCGGTGTTGGACTTGGTGGGCTTGGTCGACCAGTTTCGTATCGGAGCCATCGAGTCAGAGCATGGCCCCTGGTGCCTTGAAGTGGTGGCTGGAATGATTGAAAAAGGCGAAGAGCCAGAGGCGGTGGCTCACCGTGAAATAGAGGAGGAGGCGGGGCTAACTGACGTCAGCTTGCGTCATATTACGACCTATTATTCTACCCCTGGTGGGTGCAGTGAAAAAATTCATCTATATTGTGCTCTGTGCGATTTAAGCGATGGCGGTGGAGAGCATGGTTTGGATGAAGAGCATGAAGATATCTACCTGCATACCATACCAGCGGCTGAGGTCTTCTCTGGTATGCTTAATAGCAGAGCAAACAACGCCGCAACATTGATTGGGCTGCAATGGCTGCAGTTAAATCGAGAAAGCTTAAGATCATCTGGCAGTTAATTGGATATATGATTTATTTCCCGAAGCAGCTTAAAAGCCAGCCTTTGGCTGACAAAAAGCCCCCTGTGGTCGATTTGCCCGGCCACCTCTCCTTATGTGAAATGAACTACTATCGTCTTTTCCGTTTGTTACCCGGTTTGCGTAAGGGCAGGGAGTATTGGGCCTTTCATGCCGGTCGTTCAACAGAGGTTGAAAGAGACCTGCATATTCAAGTCTCAGTGACGGATGAGGCGCCGTATACCACGACGCTGGATATCAGCCAGTCGAGAGCGGATAAAACAGAGCCCAAGATTGTTGTGCGCCTTTATCATGACGCAGAGATGGCAGAAATCGTTTCCTGGGATAACCACCGCAACTGGTTCCATCATTACTCCTATCCGAACCCCAAAATGTACCAGCCCGATGAGAAGTTGGCCTTGAATCGGTTTCTGGGAGAGTGGCTGACCTATTGTCGTGAACTGGGCTACGCTTGTCGCGAAAATTGTGAGGAAGTTCTCGTAACCAAAAAATAGTATTCACCCTTTCGGACCATATAGAGCCAAACTATAGGGAAGCCATTATTTGAATTCTTTTTGAGCATATTGACTTCGAAATCGCCATTGGAATGGGAAGCTTGATATGAGGCCATTTCGCCTTTTACAGATCACGGACTGTCATCTGGGGAGTCAGCCGGGGGAAAAGCTTTTGGGACTGGATACAGACCAAAGCTTGTACGACGTATTACAGATGGTACGCGCCCAGGAGACCCCAGATCTGATATTGGCCACTGGTGATATTTCTAATGACGCCGGTGCGGCTTCCTATGAGCGTTTTATACATATTGTGAAGCGCTACTTCCCCCAATCTCCTATCGCCTGGTTACCTGGCAACCACGATGATCCGATGAATATGGATCTGGTTGAGGACTTGCCTATTGAAGCCCGCCATATAGCCGGCGGCTGGAACCTTATTTTCCTCGACTCCCGAATCCCGATGGAAGAGGGTGGTGAATTGCATCCAACAGAATTGGAAAGGCTGGAAAGAGAGTTGGCGACAATCAAGTTGCCGACCATGATCTTTTTGCACCACCAACCAGTTCCGGTTGAATGTGAGTGGATTGATCAATATGTGGTCAAGAACGCGGATCAGTTTTTCAAAATCGTCGATAGATACAGCCAGGTAAAAGTGATCTGCTGGGGGCATGTGCACCAGGAATTCCACACTCAGAGGCGTAATGTTGACCTGTATGCGACACCGTCTACCTGTATCCAATTTACCCCTTGCTCCAAAAACTTCTCCGTCGATAGCGCTATGCCCGGTTATCGCATGTTCGAGTTGTATCGCAACGGGCGCTACGATACCTTCGTCAAACGTATTGCAGATAAAGTCTACAATATCGATTTTGCTTCAGCCGGCTACTGATTCGAAGTGAAAACCTCTCTATAATTGCCTCTTTTTTTAGCATTGGCAATTGAATGAGCGCAGTTGTATACATACATGGCTTCCTAAGTTCTCCGCTGTCCCATAAAGCGCAAGTTACTAAAACCTGGTTGGCCGAGAATCGTCCACACTGGCAATTTCATTGTCCACAGCTATCTTCCTATCCAAAGGAAGCCATAAAACAGCTTGAAGATGTACTCAGCCATTTAAAAGGAGTGCCTACGTATTTTATTGGCAGTTCCCTTGGGGGCTATTGGGTCACCCACTTTATTGAGCGGGGCATAGGGAATAAGGCTGTGTTAATTAACCCGGCGGTCAGCCCGCATACCCGATTTGGTAATCTTGTGGGTCAAGAGCTGGGGAACTATTACACTGACGACATTTATTGTTTGAGTGCCGACGATCTGAATGACCTGGCTCAATGCGATACTGAAACCGTTGCCTTGCACCCCAAGTATTGGTTGATGGTGCAAACAGAGGACGAGACGCTGGATTACCGGCACGCAGTGGAAAAATATCAAGGGTGTAAACAGTTGGTTGAAGAAGGGGGGAGCCATACTTTCGATGGTTACCAACACTGGCTGCCTGAAATAATCGAATTTTTTGAAGTACAGAATACTGAGCAATAACACGCAAGAGAAAACGACAAGAATGAGTAATTATACCGCCGAAGATATTGAGGTTCTCACCGGTTTAGACCCTGTCAAAAAACGACCAGGGATGTATACCGATACGACTCGGCCAAACCACCTTGCCCAGGAAGTGATTGATAACAGTGTCGATGAGGCTTTGGCGGGGCACGCACGAAAAATTGAAGTGACCCTGCATAAAGACCACTCCATCACCGTAGAAGACGACGGTCGTGGTATGCCTGTGGACATCCACCCGGAGCAAGGCAAGCCTGGTGTTGAAGTTATTCTGTCTACTCTGCATGCGGGTGGTAAATTTTCCAACGACAATTATCAATTCTCAGGTGGTTTGCACGGTGTCGGGGTTTCTGTTGTTAATGCCCTGTCGCAACTACTGGAAGTGACCATTAAGCGAAACGGTATTGTCCATCGCATCGGTTTTCAGCACGGCGAAAAAGCCATTGATCTGCACGAAGTAGGGACCTGCGGCAAACGTGCAACTGGTACATCCGTTCGCTTCTTGCCTGACCCCAGTTATTTTGATTCTCACAAGTTTTCCGTGCCGAGGCTGCGTCATGTACTAAGAGCAAAGGCGGTTTTGTGTCCGGGTTTGGAAGTTGTTTTTAATGATGAACAAAACGGTGAATCTGATACCTGGTTTTATGAAGATGGCTTAAAAGATTATTTAAAAGCGGCAACGCAAGGTTGGGAGACATTACCTACAGAGCCTTTTGTTGGCTCGTTTGCGGGCAGCCACGAAGCGGCGGATTGGGCCGTGCAATGGTTACCCGAAGGCGGTGAGTTAACTCAGGAAAGTTACGTTAACTTAATTCCAACTGCGCAAGGCGGAACGCACGTAAATGGGTTACGTACCGGCCTGATGGATGCCATGCGCGAGTATTGTGATATTCGCAACTTGTTGCCACGCGGCGTTAAATTATCGCCAGACGACATCTGGACCAACTGCTGTTTTATTTTGTCTTCGAAATTAGCCGACCCGCAGTTTTCCGGTCAAACCAAAGAGCGACTCTCTTCCCGAGAGGCGGCTGCATTTGTTTCCGGTGTGACCAAAGATGCGTTTAGCTTATGGCTGAACCAGCATACAGATGAAGCCGATAAGCTGGCCGAATTTTGTATCAGTAACGCCCAGAAACGTGTGCGTTCCAGTAAAAAAGTTGCTCGTAAAAAAGTAACCCAGGGGCCCGCGCTGCCAGGTAAGTTGGCAGACTGTTCCTCCGATGATCCAGCAATGGGCGAACTATTTTTGGTGGAAGGGGATTCAGCAGGCGGTTCTGCAAAACAAGCAAGGGACCGAGAAACTCAGGCAATCATGCCGTTGCGTGGAAAAATTCTGAATACCTGGGAAGTCGAAAGCCAGGAAGTGTTAGCCTCGCAAGAGGTGCATGACATCTCCGTAGCTTTGGGTATTGACCCTGGCGCGGACAACTTAGAAAAACTGCGTTATCACAAAGTATGTATCCTTGCTGACGCCGACTCGGATGGGCTACATATCGCAACATTACTATGTGCATTATTCGTGCGGCATTTTCCTGCCCTGGTTCGTAATGGCCATGTTTATGTGGCCATGCCACCGTTGTTCCGTATCGACATCGGTCAGGATGTGTATTACGCATTGGACGAGGCAGAAAAGCAGGGCATATTGGACCGAATTGAAGCTGAGAAAAAACGCGGAAAAATAAATGTGCAGCGTTTTAAAGGTTTGGGTGAAATGAACCCATTGCAGCTTCGCGAAACCACAATGGCTGCCGATACGCGTCGCTTGGTGCAATTAACCATGGATTCTGCTGACGATACGCACCAAATTCTGGATATGTTACTTGCTAAAAAACGTTCGGCGGACAGAAAAACCTGGCTTGAATCCTCAGGTAATTTGGCAGAAGTGTAAATAGCTCTAAATTGAAGCATAAATTTATAAAGCGATTAGAGGGAGCATGGTAACAGAAAGCTTTTATGTTAAATGCACTAAAGCCTTTTATTAGTATTAAGCCAGCATAGCTTGGCCTGGCTTCCTGCAGGGCGGACATAGTGAATGACGTTAAAAACCTAAGCTTTAGTTACAGTCAATGTAACGATTTACCTGCACACTAACCAGACGACTAGGAAAGATAGCAACCTTGTTATAGTGAGCGGGGAAAAAGAGGCCAAGCACTGAAATCCGATGAAGAAGAGCAATAATACGTGACCCAATCTGAAGCTCAAACCCGGTCAGAACTCATCGACCAGCAACTCGCCCAGGCAGGCTGGAATGTTAAGGATCCAACCCAGGTTGTTGAAGAGTTCGACATTGTTACTGCTTCGCCAGTAGGCGTAGCCAAGTCACGTAGCCCCTACGAAGGTCACCAATTCAGTGACTACGTACTGCTAGGGAAAGATCGCAAACCCATGGCCGTGGTCGAAGCCAAAAAAACCACCAAAGACGCCGCCATTGGCCGCGAGCAAGCCAAACAATACTGTTACAACATTCAAAAGCAGTTAGGTGGTGAGCTGCCGTTTTGCTTTTACACCAACGGGCACGAACTCTATTTTTGGGATTTGGAAAACGCCCCGCCGCGTAAAGTCGTTGGCTTTCCTACACGTGATGATTTAGAACGCTTCGCCTACATCCGCCGCAATCGTAAACCGCTCACGCTGGAATTTATCAACACCTCCATCGCCGGGCGCGATTATCAGGTTCGCGCCATTCGCTCCGTGCTCGAAGGCATCGAACAAAAAAAACGCGATTTCCTGCTGGTGATGGCCACCGGCACCGGCAAAACCCGCACCTGCATCGCCCTAACCGATGCGCTAATGCGTGCCGGTCATGCTGAAAAAATCTTATTCTTAGTCGACCGGGTTGCGCTGCGTGAACAAGCACTGGCAGCATTTAAAGAACACCTGCCCAACGAACCGCGCTGGCCAAACATGGGTGAAAAACTGATCGCCAAAGACCGGCGCGTATACGTGGCCACCTACCCAGCCATGCTCAACATTATTCGTGATCACACACAGCAATTGTCGCCGCACTTCTTTGATCTTATCGTCGTCGATGAAAGCCATCGCTCCATCTACAACACCTTTGGCGACGTGCTCAATTACTTCAAAACCATCACGCTCGGCCTAACGGCCACACCAACCGACGTTATCGACCACAACACCTTCGAGCTGTTTCACTGCGAAAATGGCATTCCCACCTTTGCCTATACCTACGAAGAAGCCGTCAACAACCTGCCGCCCTACCTCTGCGATTTTCAGGTGATGAAAATCCAGACCAAATTCCAAATGGAAGGCATTAGCAAACGCACCATCTCACTGGAAGACCAGAAAAAACTGATTCTGCAAGGCAAAGAAATTGAAGACATTCAATTTGAAGGCACACAACTGGAAAAGCAGGTGATCAACAAGGGCACCAACACCCTAATCGTGCGCGAATACATGGAAGAAGCCATCAAAGATGTCAACGGCGTGCTGCCCGGTAAAACCATCTTCTTCTGCGCCACCAAAGCCCACGCCCGCCGCATTGAAGAAATATTCGACTCACTCTACCCGCAATACCACGGCGAACTGGCAAAAGTGCTGGTATCAGACGACCCGCGTGTCTACGGCAAAGGCGGCCTGCTTGACCAGTTCACCAACAACGACATGCCACGCATTGCCATCAGCGTGGACATGCTCGACACCGGCATCGACGTGCGCGAAATCGTCAACCTCGTGTTTGCCAAGCCCATATATTCCTACACCAAATTCTGGCAAATGGTGGGGCGTGGCACGCGCCTGCTGGAAACCAGCAAAGCCAAGCCCTGGTGCCTGGAAAAAGACCGGTTCTTAATTCTCGACTGCTGGGACAACTTTGAATACTTCAAGCTCAACCCCAAAGGTAAAGAGCCTACCCCCCAACTGTCGCTACCGGTGAAACTGGTAGGGCTGCGGCTGGACAAAATCGAAGCGGCTAAGGATACCGGCCACCCCGACATCGCCGTGCGCGAAGTGGCCAAACTGCGCACGCAAATTGCCGCCTTGCCACAAAATTCCGTGGAGATTAAAGAAGCCGCCGCGCAACTCGCCCGCCTCGACGATGACAACTTCTGGCTTACTTTGAATCACGACAAGCTTGAATTTCTACGTGCCGAAATCAAACCCCTGTTTCGCAACCTATCCGCAACCGACTTCAAAGCCATGCGCTTTGAGCGCGATCTGCTCGAATACTCGCTGGCCCTGCTGCATAACGAGCGACAGGAACACAAGCAACGGGCGGCAACCCTGAAAGAAGGCATCATTGAACAAATCAGCGAATTGCCGCTCACCGTGCCTTTTGTCAAACTCGAAGAAGAACTTATTCGCGCCGCACAAACGCCGCTGTACTGGCGCAAGGCCGACGAAGACAGCTTCGATGAGTTGTGCAATAAACTTGGCCCCTTAATGACATTCCGCGAACACAATGCCGGGCAGCAACAAGCCCACCTCGATTTAGTGGACGAATTGCACAAAAAAGAATGGGTAGAATTTGGCCCGCACAACGAAGCTGTGAGCATCACCCGCTACCGGGAAATGGTGGAAAGCCTAATTGCCGAACTCACCGACCATAACCCGATACTGCAAAAAATAAAAAATGGCGCAACAGTCAACAGCGACGAAGCCGCACAACTGGCTGAACTACTACACCAAGAGCACCCGCACATCACCGAAAACCTGCTACGCCAAGTATATAAAAATCGCAAGGCGCATTTTATTCAATTTATTCGCCACATTCTCGGTATCGAAATATTAAAAAGCTTCCCCGAAACCGTCAGTGCCGCCTTTGACCAGTTTATTCGTGCCCACACCACACTCAACAGTCGTCAATTGGAATTCTTAAACCTGCTGAAAAACGTTATTATTGAGCGCGAAAAAATAGAGAAAAAAGATTTAATTCACGCCCCCTTCACCGTGCTCCACCCACAGGGCATACGGGGCATATTCAGCCCCACCGAAATCAATGAAGTGCTGCAATTTGCGCAAGCACTGTCTGCTTGAATCTAGGTGGAATTATGAACCGATACATACTGCATTGTAAGCGTAGCGAATTTGCTATTGCTCAAAGGGAGAAGTGTTATGGCTAAGAGCCAAAAACTTGAAGTTCAAGGCGCGCAGATAACGCTGGTTAATCATCAAGAGCAGGATTTTATTTCCCTGACCGACATTGCGAAGTACAAAACAGACGACACTAGTACGGTAATCGGTAACTGGATGCGGAATCGCAATACCATTGAGTTTTTAGGCATTTGGGAGTCGTTATACAACCCCCATTTTAAACCCATCGAATTCGAGGGGTTTAAAAAACAGGCAGGACTCAATGCTTTTACTTTATCACCACAAAAATGGGTAACCACCACACAGGCAATAGGTTTTATCGTTAAATCCGGTCGATATGGCGGCACCTATGCACATAAAGATATCGCCTTCAAATTCGCTAGTTGGGTTTCTGTTGAATTTGAACTTTACATCGTTAAGGAATTTCAACGCCTAAAAGCAGAAGAACACCAACAACTTGGGTGGTCTGCCGAGCGAGAATTAGCAAAAATCAACTATCGCATCCACACCGATGCGATAAAAACAAACCTTATTCCGCCAGAGCTAACGTCCGGACAAATTAGTTTGGTCTACGCGAGCGAAGCGGATCTACTAAATATGGCCCTGTTCGGCAAAACAGCAAAACAGTGGCGCGATGACAACCCGGATGACAAAGGTAACATGCGCGACCAGGCCAATATCGCCCAGTTGGTGTGCCTCGCCAACCTTGAAACGCTAAACGCTCATTTTATTCAACAAGGTTTGCCTCAACCTGATCGGCTCAAAATGCTCAACCAAACGGCCATTCATCAAATGAAACTCCTGCTTGAAGACAGCAATCTCAAGCAGTTGGAAGGAAAGTAACATGCTCCAAAACAACCCCGAACTCAAAAGCAAAATCGACCAGCTATGGAATAAATTCTGGAGCGGCGGCATTAGCAACCCGATCACTGCCATCGAGCAAATTACCTATTTGCTGTTTATGAGACGGCTCGATGACCTGGATGCAAAATGCCAGGCCAATGCAGAGTGGGCGGAACAAACCTACACCTCAAAATTTGAAGGCCACTGGGTGCCACCGGAATATCGAGCACGTAGAGAAGAAAAAGACACCGATGCCGATTGGAAAAAAAAGCTCGAAGACGAAAAAAAATACCAAATTGAAAAGCAAAGCCTGCGCTGGAAAGAGTTTAAACACATGCAAGGCGAAAAAATGCTACAACATGTGCAAAGCAAAGTGTTCCCGTTTTTAAAAGACTTAAACGGTGACGAAAGCAACTTTACACACCATATGAAAAACGCCGTGTTCATTATTCCCAAACCGGCGCTATTGGTAGAAGCGGTTAAAACCATCGACGACATCTTTACCGAAATAGAAAAAGATTCGCAAAAAAAGGGCCAGACCTTTCAGGATATTCAGGGCGACGTCTATGAATACTTACTCTCAGAAATTGCCACCGCCGGTAAAAACGGCCAGTTTCGCACCCCGCGCCACATCATTAAGCTTTTGGCGGAACTCGTGCAACCGCAACTGGGCAATAAAATCGCCGACCCGGCCTGTGGTTCCGGCGGCTTCTTGCTGGGTGCTTACCAATATATTGTAACGCAGCTCGCGCAAGCAACAGCCAAAAAAAATAAGATTAAACTTGAGTTGGAACCGGATGAAGACGGCTTTGTGCGCACCTCGGTGGCCGCTGCGCTGACGGAAAATACGCGGAAAATTTTAAGCGCCTCCCTGTGGGGCTACGATATCGACAGCACTATGGTGCGGCTGGGCTTAATGAACCTGATGATGCATGGCATCGACGAGCCCAATATCGACTACAAAGATACGCTCAGTAAAAGTTACACTCAAGAAGCCGAATACGACATCATCATGGCCAATCCGCCCTTTACCGGCAGTATTGATAAAGGCGACATTAACCAAAACCTGCAACTTTCCACCACCAAGTCCGAATTACTGTTTGTGGAAAATATTTACCGCCTGTTGAAAAAAGGCGGCACTGCCGGGGTCATTATTCCGCAAGGCGTGCTGTTTGGCTCCGGCAAAGCCTTTAAAGAATTGCGCAAAATATTAGTGGAACGCTGCAATTTAAAAGCCGTTATTACCCTGCCCAGCGGCGTATTTAAACCCTACGCCGGGGTAAGCACCGCCATTTTATTATTCACCAAAGTTTGGGGGCCACAAGACAAAGTCAATAAACCTGCTACTGAGAATGTGTGGTTTTACGAAATGGCCGCCGATGGCTATTCGCTGGATGACAAACGCACCAAGCAAAAGACGCCAGATGGAAAAGACAGTTGGGGCGACCTGCAAGATATTATCGAGAAATACCATGCTCGCAATACCGAAAAAGATGCCGCAAAAAACAGCGACCGCACCGCGAAATATTTTTCTGTGCCGCGCAGCGAAATTGAAGCCGAAGGCTATGACTTATCCCTTAGCCGCTACAAAGAAGATGTATTTGAAGAAGTGCACTACGATGCACCCAGTGTAATTCTAGACAGATTGATTCAGGCGGAAGTGGGTGAGGTGGAGGAAAAGGAATTGGCCAAAGTGCAAAGCGGCATAGTGCGGGAGTTATTGAAGTTAAAGGGGATGGTGGGATGATCCAGATGAAGCCAACACCGCTATCACAACTGACATCGATATCGGCAGGCCAAGGGGCACCAAAAGTAAATGAATTTTCCGAGACGGGCATTCCCTTTGTCCGTGCTGGTAGTTTGGAAGCTTTGCTTTCAGGAAAAAACGAATCTGAACTCGAACTTGTCAACGAAGAAACAGCGAAGCAGCGTAAACTGAAAACCTATCCGAAGGGCACTATCCTTTTTGCTAAGAGTGGTATGTCTGCCACCAAAGACCGTGTTTACGTTCTTCAAAATCCGGCTTACGTTGTTAGCCATCTGGCAACATTGATCCCAAAAGATGGTGCTTATGTCGATTACCTGCGATTGGCTTTGAAGCGCTTCCCTCCGTCGACACTAATTAAAGACTCGGCATATCCAGCGATAGGTCTCGGTGAAATTGGGAATTTCGAGATACCTGTTCCTGAAGAACTCAACGACCAAATCCGCATTGCCCATCTGCTCGGCAAAGTTGAAGGGCTGATCGCCCAGCGCAAACAACACCTGCAACACCTTGATGACCTGCTTAAAAGCGTGTTTCTGGAGATGTTTGGGTTTAACGACAAGTCCTTTATAGAATGGACGGCTGATAAATTGGCAACGTATACGGAAGTGGTATCTGGAGTAACCAAAGGAAAAAAATATAAAACTGACGACCTGATTAGCATCCCATACATGCGCGTGGCGAACGTGCAAGATGGTCACTTTGTGTTAGATGAAATAAAAACAATATTAGTTACACAAAATGAGATCGACAAATATCAACTCGAGTTTGGCGACCTATTGCTAACTGAAGGAGGTGATCCAGACAAGCTTGGCAGAGGTTCCGTATGGGAAAATCAAATAGATCGATGTATTCATCAAAATCATATCTTTCGAGTTAGAATTAACGATTATCAAGAACTAAATTCATACTATTTAAGCGCCCTTATAGGATCTCGTTATGGTAAATCTTATTTTTTAAAGTCAGCTAAACAGACCACGGGAATTGCCTCTATCAACTCCTCGCAATTAAAAAATTTTCCGGTTGTTATTCCACCAATAGAGCTCCAAAACCAATTCGCCGCCATTGTCGAAAAAGTTGAAGCCCTTAAATCCCGCTATCAACAAAGCCTAACCGATTTTGAATCCCTTTACGGCGCGCTTAGTCAGCAAGCCTTTAAAGGCGAGTTGGATTTATCGCAGGTGCCGTTACCTGAACTTGAAGCTGAGAGGGATAAAAACGCCATACCGCAAGAGGTGCAAGACAATACTGCCGACATTCAACCAGAATTGTCTCAGGCTGAATTTTTGTTTACTGGTTTAGACCTGGCGGCCATGTCTAACCCGCAAAAGCGTGAAGGCGTATTGCGGCAGATGTTCGACCGCTTTATCAGTACCAACAAAGCCAACGGCAAGATACATCTCGATGCATTTTGGCAGGCCGCAAGGCTAGGCGTTGTTGATGATATGGATGACGATTCCGCGCCTTTTGCTCTGGTCGATTACGAGCACGTAAAAAACTGGATGTTTGAGGCATTGCAAAACGACACACTCACGCAAACTTTTGACAACGAACATAATCGCCTTCAACTGCGGTCGCGGGCCAAAAGAGGCCGCAAAGCAAAAGGCAAAATAGCATGAAGCTGCTACGCCTAAAAATTACCGACCCAAACGGCTTTCGCAGCTTGCCCTGTGGCTTTGAGCATCACTTCCGCAAGGTTTTGACGCTACAGAAAGAGCTGGCCAATTCGCAAGGGTTTGCCCCCTTTGTTTGCGCTGGCCCCAATGGCAGCGGTAAATCCAATTTACTGGAAGTGTTAGGCGCAATTTTGTATCACATGGAATGCCTGTATCTGGAAAACAGGCCGAAGAGTTTTACCTACGATGAAGAGCGCAACCCCAACGGCTTTCAGGGCAGCCAGGCAATTCCCGACGGCTTTGAACTGGAATACCTGATTAAGCCCGTGGAGGCAATTCAGGTAAACGGCTTTGCTGGCCTGGCGCGGGTATGTATAAAAAAAACACCGGGGCAATCGCCGCAATGGTGGCTGCTGAACCAGGAAGATTCCGAGCAGCCCGTGCAACTGACACTCAGCCGCAGCGAATCCCGTCAACTCTTACCGGAGTTTGTGTTGGGGTATTCTTCCGGCGAAAACGAAATTCTAAGCCTGCCATTTTTTAAAATGCGCTTTATTCAATTTGATGAATACTGGCAGGCGCTCTCACAACAATTGTCTTACTTCGGTTCGCCGGAAACGCGCATGGTGTATTTGGACACCAGTTTCAGCCAGGCGATTTTGCTGTGTAATTTGCTATTTCAGGATGACGCAACCTTGCAGCCATTTCGGGAAGACGTAGGCATACAAGCGCTGACAGAATTTCGCATTCTGCTGCGCCGCAGTATTGAACTCACACCCGAACAGCTAGAAACCTTTGCCAGTGACAACGACAGCCAGCCGCAAACGCTGGCACACATCGTTAATAATCACCCGGCACTGAGTGCCGAAGAGGATGCGCTGGGCAATACCCGCTACCGGCTTAACCTGTTGCAGCTATTAGAAGGGGATGAAAAATCGTCACTTATGGTCAGCGCCCTTAAACGCTGCGCCACCTTGAGTTTTGAGGATGAAAGCACAGACACCCTCATTCTGGATTACTGGGTAAATAAGGCCACCAAACAAGCCTTTAGAGAAAACTTCAGCAATGATCCGCTGGTTCTGTTTCAGGCATTTCAAGTATTGCTCACTCTGAATTTATATACCGTTAACAAAAATTTGAAAGAGGAAATTTATCAATCGAGCAGTAATTATATGAGCGAAGTGATTCCGCAACTCGGATGGGATGATCGCGTCACACGAATAAAATATTTAAGAATTAAAAAGAAGAACATTAACGATACGGTTGAATTAAAAGACCTTTCCGACGGCGAACACCAATTACTGCACAGCCTTGGTCTGAGCCTGTTATTTCGCAATACCAATAGCCTGTTTTTACTGGACGAACCCGAAACCCACTTTAACCCGGATTGGCGCGCTAACTTTATTAGTCGCTTAAGGCAGTGCTTTGCGCAAGATGGTGCAGCCAATCAGGAAATGCTGATCACTACCCATACGCCGTTTTTAATTTCCGATAGCAAGCCGGAAAAAGTATTGGTGTTCAGCAAAGACAACAGCAATGGTTTTGTACATATCGAAACGCCAACCTACAATACACTGGGTGCATCCATTAATTTGATCACTATGGAAACCTTTAAAAAACAGGAAACCATTGGCGCATACGCAAAAGATCGTCTGCAACATTTGCTTTCCAGCGAATTTAATGAAACCGACCCCCACCAATTAGCGCAGCGCATTATTGATACGCTGGGGGATTCCATTGAGCGCTCGTTTGCTATTCAAGAGGTCTTAGCGCGTAGCGATAACCTTCACCACCAAAGCAAGGATGATTAATGCTGTTTCCCTATACTCAAATACCTCACCGAATGCGCTACATGCATGGCTTTGTGGCCTATATTTTTGCCAAGGTCTGGTGTAAGGCGCCGACGGTGGAATACAGCCTGGATTTATTCAGCGGCATGCCAAAACTGTATGGGATTATGCAAGAGCTAGACCGACAAGACAAAGCCGGTAAAGAGGATGGCGCAGGCGCATTTTTTTACCGCCACGTGAACGATATTTTTAACGGTTTTAAAGCATTACCAGCGCCCGAAATAAAAACGCTTAAAAAACAATTTTTGGCAAATAACAATATTCAAGCCTTATGCGAAGGGCGTGCAAGCCCGGTGCGTTATTCTTCTTCGGCGCAAACGGAGTTGGATAAAAACATCAGGTGTTTTTTCTCTGAATTATATCGCCGCAGCTTTTTTAATTTGCGACTCGTTAAGGATAGCATTGGGGCGGATTTGCATGACCATTACAATGATTTTGCCAGAGATAACGATTTACCCTGTTGCCCCTTCTGCGGCTTACAGCCAATGGACAACGAATATGACCCCACACGGGAAGCCTACGACCACTACTTGCCCGCAAGTGTCTACCCATTTAATTCGGTCAATTTGAAGAACCTCGCCCCGGCCTGCCATAAATGCAATACGCAATATAAAGGCGCAAAAGATCCTTTGTTAGATAAAGCGGGTAAACCTAAAAAAGCATTTTTTCCCTATTCTAAAGTGCGTTACGAGGTAGAAATTGCACTGCAATTTCTACCTGACGCTCAGTTACCAAAAACGCCTTCAGAATTGGAGGTTGAGCTAACCTGCCAAGGGTATGAGCAGGAACTGGATACTTGGAACAGGCTTTACAGCATTAAAGAGCGTTTATCGGCAAGGTGTTGCTCAAATGCGACAAGCAAGGCGTGGATGAACCGCATCAAAATTGAATGCCGTAATTATCAACGCACACCTGAAGAGGCTTTAGAAGCAGAACTCATAACATGTGACGAGTCCCCCTGGACAGAAGCTTCGTTTTTAAAATCAGCATATCTAAAAGAGGCAGATAGGAAAGGGTTGTTAAGAATAGAAGACTGAATATCTCGTTACTGTACCAAATTCTTTGGTACCGACTGGGTAACACAAATACTCGACGACTTGCTTTTGTTTTTTTTCGATCCCTCTAATCATGTCGCCTTCAATAATAAAGGATAAATATTATAGGTGTGGTTTTAGACAGCTTGCGCAAAGTTTCCTGACCAAAAAATACGCTTAGTGACTGTTTACAAGATTTCAATTTCCCTAATTTAGGTAAATGTGTCAGTTTTTCAATGAATGGACATTTGGATAAGGCTTGGGTTTAATGACGAGTAGTAAAAAACGTTGTCTTTTTCCGGTTTGATAAGTTAAGTGTTTGAAATATAAGCGAAAACGGGTTCTCTTTGGGTGTGTAGGTGGTCGGGTGACGCCGGTTATGTGCTTAGATAACTCCTTCGTTCAGTCTACAACTCATATGGACTTCCATACTTGCTAATATATCTGGATTAATCATTTATGTTGTGAAAAATGTTCTAATCTTGTTGTGGACGAAATCTTGTCTAATATGTTTAATGAGAAATAGGATATTTCTGAATGACTAGGGGGAGAAAGCCTGATTCATGCTCTAGCGTGTAATGAATAGGTTGCATTTGACCTTGCTGTGAACGCTCTCAGTGATAGGTATTCAGAATACGAGATTTCTAAAGAAATATATGAATTCTAAAGAATAAAAGAGCATTGGTTTGTTCTAGGTTGAGAACGGATTTACAAAAATAAGCCAAAGAATTATTTTCAGGTAATGATCAATAAAGTATGGTGTATTGTTGAAACTATGCCTTGGAAGAAATAAAAATTTACAAGTAAGCAAACAACTAGGAGTTTAAGATGGAATATTTTATAGGCGCACTTAAGAAATACGCAGATTTTACCGGTAGAGCACGGCGTAAAGAATATTGGATGTTTGTTCTTTTCTATATAATTTTTTATGTGGTTTTATCTATAATCGACGGAATAATCGGTATGGTGCTTTTATCTGCCATCTATTCACTAGCGTTATTGGTGCCAAGTATTAGTATCGCGGCAAGACGCTTGCACGATACGGGAAGAAGTGGTTGGTGGCAATTGATTGCTATTATTCCTCTTATTGGTGCCATCGTGCTAATCGTATTTTTGGTGCAGGACAGTCACGACAAAAATGAATATGGTGAAAATCCTAAGCTAGCGTAACAATTTATAAACGCAGGTGGATATGAGTATTCTTAATCTACCTGCGTTTTCTTCTGTCTATACCTCCCTTAAATGTAAAGCTCTTTGTTGGAAAAAACCAATGGAACCGAGTTTTCGTTTCAGAAAATATCCTTATCTTAAATGCCTACTGTTCGTTTTGTTATTGTCTGCAAGTTGTGTAACCCACGCAGAGCAATGGGACTGTGTTAATGACTTTGAATCCCGTTGTAGCGAAGATTCTTGTCGCGTTTTTGAGAAAGACAATTTTACCCCGCTGAGTGTCAGTTTTAGTGATGCCGGAAATGTTGATGTCTGTGCTTACAGTGGTTGCTGGCAAGGTAAAGGTGAAGTGCTTTCGAGCGAACCATTTCTTGTTATTGTCGGGGTTGGTTTAACCTGGAATAACCCTGCAAT
The DNA here is from genome assembly GCF_032773895.1 of Teredinibacter sp. KSP-S5-2. NCBI lineage: Bacteria > Pseudomonadati > Pseudomonadota > Gammaproteobacteria > Cellvibrionales > Cellvibrionaceae > Teredinibacter > Teredinibacter sp. KSP-S5-2. The sequence continues at coordinate 4,861,322 of NZ_CP120416.1, forward strand.
TGACAATAAAGAGAACCTGTTACTCAGTTTTAATCCAAAAACACATGTGGCTATGCTGAATATCAGTTCGTTTTATCTTCCAGTTATCTGTAATAAATAAATCAGCCATATAAAAAGTTTTAACGTAATGTTTACTATCGATGGTGAATTGGTCGATATGGCCAGGATTTGAATTCTCTAATGCGTGCAATTTAAACGCTATGTCGGAGTTAGGTTGGGTATGCTATTGAAAGTGCTATGGACGTTCAGGCATCGCCCATAGCGTTGCGGGTATCTGGAAATGTAATCCAACTCCCGAAAGCAGAAATTCGACAAATCGAAATCAAACAATAGTTTTATTTCCGAGCCCCAACTGGAATCATTATGTGGGCATAGGGAGTGTCCTTCCACATCACATAAGGGCCACCGGTTGCGGGATCGGTTGGCAGAGAATTTAAAAGCTCTTCGTCTGGTGTGATAATCATTAAATGGGGCCCTTCTTTTATCCATTGATTATCAGGAGTCTGCTTTTGAGCATAAGGGTCTATATTACTGGCTCCTTCATCGCCGGCAAGCATATAGGAAATACCAATAGTTTTTGCCTTGAATGGTTTTTTGTTCATCCATGCATCGGCCCATGCAAGCCAGGATTTATCCATACACATTGGCGCCTTACCTTGTAACTGGGGCGGGGTTGGAAAACAAGTATAATGACTTGTTCCTTTCTGTAGAACGTTATTGTTCCAGTCAAGCACGGTCACTTTATTTCTGAGGGTTGGGGGTGCTGCGCTCAGCGCATCCTTCAATAGATTTCGAGAGTGATCATCAGCATAGACATTGGGAAAACTGCCAATGGCGAACAATAGTGCAATAACAAATAGCATAGGTTTCATGGATATCCCTCCACGTGGTATATAGGGTTAAGTGTATTCACCACCTCAGGTCGCATTAATCATCCATGAACAATTATCTGTAACAGATATCGTCTATGTGGCTATATATGTCAAAGACCAATAGGAATCGAAAACATCTGTTCAAATAACAGGAACTGATAAAAGAAAACCGGGAACAATGATTCAGATACTCAGCGGAATAATAATGAAATTTGTGTGTGTATTGGGTTTGCTATTGCTTTCAGCTGCAACTCTGGCAAAAGAGCCTATTGATGTCGTGAATGAGAGAATCGATGCGCACAATAAGTATGATTTAGATCGCTTTCTGGCAACCTATGCTGACGAAGTGAAGGTGTATGATTATCCGAATGTTCAACTTGGTTCGGGAGGGAAGGAACGCTTAAGAAAAATATTCGGTCCATTGTTCAATGACAAAAGTGTTCAAACCACTGTTCATAGCCAAATGACAACTATGTGGTCAATAGAGAAACCGTGGTTAGAGAAGGAAAATCATCGGAATACATTTTCATATACGAAGTGAAAAATGGCCTAATTGCTAGCGTAAGATTTATCGTCGATTAAATCAATCTTTCTAAGTTTTTGCGCAATGAAAAATACCCTTTTAATAGATAGGAAACTTAAGTTGAATAGTCTCGGGATTTATATGCTGGTATTGCTGAGTATGACCATAGGTGTCTCTTTGGTTTCTCAGGCGGGAGTGAACTCGCAATTGCGTCAGTACCTTGGTAGCCCGATTCAAGCTGCATTTATATCGTTTTTAATTGGCACGATCATTTTGGGTGTGCTGGCGACTATGCAGGGGCGAGAGTGGTTTAAAAACGGCGTATTGTCCTCAATCCCCTGGTGGGCGTGGTTGGGCGGTTTATTGGGTGCGTTTAATATCGCCCTATCTATTTATCTTGCACCGAAACTTGGTGCCGTTGCTTTAACGGTCTCGGTATTGTGTGGCCAGGTAATCGCTTCTTCGATATTTGATTATCACGGTTGGTTAGGTTATCCCAAAATTGATATTACCTGGAATAGGTGCTTTGGTATTGCTTTGATCATGTTGGGTGTCGTGTTTATCACAAGAAAATAATTGTTTGTCTGATGCCGGGTGAAGAGTGGTATATTCTCCGCCTTTCGTATTGTCGATAACTCGAGCGTATTAGGAAAAATATGATCAAGAAAAATATTACAAACGCAGCAATTTTCCTGCTTTGTTCCGCTTTCTGTTTTAATCCTGCCTGGTCATCTACAGTGACGGATACGTTTATTGGTTCTGTATTGGATAGTAAGCTTCCTACGGTCCTCCACGAGGAGTTGGGGCGAAAGTGGCAGTACGGGACATACGACCTGACGATTCTCAAACGGGGTGCGCCTCAGATAAATAGTGGCAGTGTTTCGCTCAATGGTCGACTGCCGGTCAAGGTTAAGCTTCGTGGCAAAATTCAGCAGGACTTGGCGTTAGTCAAGGTAGAGCTGAACTGCCAATCGGAATTTGATACTACAGGTTCCATCTTATTAACTCCGCAAACAACAGCGGATGGCTACGTTGCTTCGGTTGACCTGGAGTTCCCAATTCCCGATGCATTGTTGAATTGTGAAGGTGTGCAACTGAATATCGCGCAGGAACTGAGAAAAATAGTGCAAAAAGAAAAACCCAAAGTAGAGCGGGATTTGGAGAAGGATATCAATCAGTTTCTCCGCGAGTTGGGTGTCTGATAAATAGTGAATAGATTACTGCGATAGCGGTAATCTATTACTGTTCGATAATCTTAGGACGAAGTGGTTTTCTGTTGTTCTGCGTGGCAGGTGTTAATTGCTTCCTGCTCCTTTCTATCGTTTTGCAGCACTTGTTTTAGGTCATCCATTCGTTGCCTTACGGCAACACCATAGCTTTGATCGTCACCCCAGAGTTCGGATAGGACTTTGATGGATTCTTCGTCATGTGCGGTAAAAAGTTTTCCAGCTCGCTCGGACAATGCCGGAGAGTTACCTAAAATCTGCAAAGCCTGAACGCCAAGATGAATTGCCGAGTCGAAGGTTTCCCGCCGAATTCCGGCAATATTCATGCGCATCAGTTCATAAGTGTGGCGGCGGTCAATGGCACGAGCAAGAATTTTTAAATCAGGGAAATGTTGCTGTGCCATTTTAATTATATCGAGTGATTTATCCGGCTCATCTACGGCAACAACCAATAGCTTCGCCTCTTCTGCGCCGGCCGCTTCCAAAAGGTCTCGTCTGGCTGCGTCACCGTAAAATACTTTGCTGCCAAAACGGCGTAATAAATCGATTTGGCTTGGGCTGTGGTCGAGAATCGTCAGGTTATATCCTTGCGCCGAGAGCAACCGACCAACTATCTGACCAAAGCGGCCGTAACCGGCTATGATCACTTCACCTTGGGAATCAATAGTGTCTGCTTCCCGGTTATTCACCTGGCTAGTCGTCCCAAAATAACGCTCGTGTAGCATCAGCATTAAGGGTGAACTGACCATGGATAAGGCCACAATAACGGTGACCGTACTACCCAGGTCCGTGTTAAAAATACCGAGTTGGGTACTCATTGAAACCAGAACAAAAGCAAACTCTCCGCCTTGCGCCAATGCAACAGTAAACAGAGCGCCCTGATTTTGTGGGAATTTAAACAAGAAAGATAAGAGTGCGAGTACCGCACCTTTAATAAGGACAAGCGCTAAAACGCCTAAACCAATGGTTAGTGGGGTGTCGATTAGCAGTTGAAAATCGATTCCCGCACCAACGGTAATAAAAAATAGTCCAAGCAATAACCCTTTAAAAGGCTCTATATCCACCTCCAGTTCATGGCGAAATTCGCTCTCTGCCAAAACAACGCCAGCGAGGAACGCACCAAGAGCCGGTGACAGGCCAACGGTTTTCATCAGCGCTTCGATCGCAACCACAATAAGCAATGACAAAGCAGTAAACACTTCGCGTAAGCGGGAGCTTGCGACAAAACGGAAAATGGGTGCGGCAATGTATTTACCGCCTACAACAATAAAGGCAACCGTGGCGACGGTGACAACTACTTGCCAGTGAATTGCCAGGTGGCTCATCAAGCCGCCACCATGCACATTGCTAGCCTCCTGAACGGCGAGCAGTGGTAATAGGGCGAGAATGGGGATAACTGCGATATCCTGAAACAGTAACACTGAGAAAACGCTTTGCCCGGTTTGTGTTTTTAGTACACCCCGTTCGGCTAACGATTGGAGCACAATTGCAGTCGAAGAAAGCGCTAATGCTAATCCAAGGGCTATTAAGGTTTGCCAGCCATAATCGGTTAGCCAGAATAAACTGAGCGCAATTGCGATACTCGTCAGAACTACCTGAGAACCGCCAAGCCCTAATATCGGTCGTCGCATTTGCCATAGCCTGTTTGGGCGAAGTTCCAGGCCGATTAAAAACAGCATCATAACCACGCCAAACTCAGCAAAGTGCATCACTTCTGTTTGGTCGCCAACCAAGCCTAATACAAACGGGCCAATCGCGACCCCGGCCATGAGATAGCCTAATACCGAGCCTAATCCTAATCGTTTAGCAATGGGCACGGATATTACGGCGGCACAGAGGTAGATAAGCGCACTAATCAGCATGGGTTTCTTCCTAATTGTATAAATATGTAAAATTTCGAGCGTTGTAATTACGCTACTTTATTCACGCTAATATAATTTAGCAGTCGGTGTTATGTCTTCAAGTTCCAATCTTTGGCATAGCATTTCTCATACGCAAAAGGTTTAATCTGTGATGTGGATTACAAAAAAGTACAGGTGTCTCCTTTTTGTCAGAGAAAAACTGGTTGATGTGGCAAAGTAATATACTCTTCGGCTTATTATCTCTCTCATTCATCGTGGTGAATAAACAATGAGTAGAAGAAAACAGCCGGTAGCGGGAAAATGGTTGCGATAAAAAATATTGGATTATGCCCGCCGGTTGCCCTTAAAGACAAAAATAAAACGCGATTTGGACAAGTTACCATGCACTATGTAGACAGTAATTGTATAACGTTTAGGTTAAGAATTTTTGGCTATCTGATGGTTGGAGTTATAGGCAGTTTTTGCAGCTTGGTCAGTGCCTCCGAAGATGTATTGGATGACCGGGTAAATGCGGAAATAGCTTCATTAAATAACGCGTTTATTATTACGCAGCATGCCAATAATTATGTATTGCCGTACACTGTTATGGATGAACCGAACCAGGAGCCTTACCTGCCATTCGGTGAAAATTTTTTGCAAAAAGAGGAAGCTAAATATCAGATCAGCATGAAGGCGCCAATATATAATCGTCGGGCAACGGAACTTGAAGGTTTGTATTTTGCGTTTACCGCTAAATCCTGGTGGCAGGTATACAGTTCTGAAACCTCAAGGCCATTTCGGGAAACCAATTATGAACCCGAGTTGTTCTATAGCTGGTATCCGGAAAAACGATATTGGGATTCGGAATGGTTAATGCTAAGGCTTGGGCTAAATCACCAATCAAATGGCGAATCCAGTTCTTGGTCCCGAAGTTGGAATCGGGTATTTGTCAGTGCGATGGCAGAAAATAGCTATGGGTTTGGTTCCTTGCGTTTGTGGTATCGCATTCCCGAAGACAAAAAAGAAACACCAGATGCCCCAAAAGGCGATGACAATCCGGATATTGAACACTACCTGGGGCACTTTGAATTGCGATTGGGAACAAAATTCAAAGAAGCCAAAATGACTATGATGATGAGAAACAATTTAAGAACAGAAAATAATCGTGGCTATATGGAATTAAACTTTGCTTACCCTATAAACAAACGTTTTGACTTGTTGTTCCAATACGTTAACGGCTATGGAGAATCGTTGATCGACTACAATCATGATATTGAGCGTTTTGGTATTGGTTTTCAACTAGCGGACTATTAGCCCTTTCGGTTGTTTGGCAGGTGTTGGATGTGTGCCCTACCTGCCTTTTATATAATCATTCGTGTGGTATTTCTTTTTTTTTATTCTTGTACACTACTCTTACCTTCGTTATTCAGCACAATCAGCTTGGCTTAGATGAACTACAATTGTTTTTAATAATGTCATTTAATAAAGCCAAGCTCTGATGGAATGAATAATTGTTTAGCGCATTTGTCGGATAGCCATCTCGTTGCTATTCAGGAAATTTACCGCCTTATCCAGTATCAGGCTGATCAGCTCTTTGATGAATCCCCGATTGATCTTCTTGAGCATGTTATTCTCTTTGGACCTTATGCGAGAAAAACGATTGGATCAGTTTCTGATGAGGATGCGTGTTTTGTACTTATTATTCTGAATAAGAAATATCAGGAGTCGGGTCTTGAATTGAGTTCGGCGGTAGAAGAGAAGGCAGTCAGGTACACCAGGCTGCCTGTCAGTGTCATTGCTTTGAGTAACGACCAGGTAATGGAAGATGCCCATTTACCAAAACACTGGATTAAAAAAGTTGCGCAAGAAGGTATCTTTCTTCTTTCAAACAAGAAGAATTTTATTCTGCCCGAGATAATCGATGATCATCACGATATGAATCATTATTGCGATTTGTATCAAGTAACATCAATTAATGAATATTTTATTGATTGTGATCGTTCTATCAATCGGCATGATTACAAGCTGGCTTCGTTCTACCTTCATCAAGCCGTGGAGGCAATTTATAAATATTTGTTGAAATATATCTCCGGGTGTCAGGTGGAAACAAAAAACATTCTGTCTCTGCACCGCCTCGCTTTAGAATTTATCACCGATTTCCCTGTTTTGGAAAAGGTGTTTGTGCCAGATTCAAAAATAAGAAAGCGGTGTTTCGAACGTTTTTCTGATGCTTCGTATAAAGCAAGATATTCCGATTGTTATCAAATGAATCAGGATGAGATTGTTTGGTTGCGTGATGAGGCGGAAGTGTTGAAGAAACATTTCTTTCAGGCTATAGAGTGACGGTTGAATTAGCCGCCAATTAAATCTATGCTGGAATTTGTCCTCTGAGATAATGATAATACTCGGCCAAAAAGATCCATTGAGTGCAGAGAGAATCTTATGGCTTTAACCGAATCCGTGATGCTGGCGTTGGGAACATCCGCACCAGATTTTAGTTTGCCTTCGACGGAAGGGCATATTGTTTCCCTTGATGACTTTAAACATAAAAAGTTACTTGTCGTTATTTTTATGTGTAATCATTGCCCCTATGTAAAGCATATTGCTACAGCGCTTGCTCAAGTGGCCAGTGAGTATTCGGCCAAAAATGTCGGGTTTGTTGGGATCAGTAGTAATGATGTTGAGGCGTATCCAGAAGACTCGTTGGAAAAAATGAAACAGGAAAAGATTGAGAGAGAATACACTTTTCCTTATCTTCTGGACGAAACTCAGGAAGTTGCATTGGTGTATAACGCGGCGTGTACGCCAGACTTCTTTGTGTTTGATGAGAATAGAGCGTTAGCGTATCGAGGACAGTTTGATGATACCCGGCCATCACGTATTGCTTCAGGTCAATATGACTTCAGTGGCAATTTGGCCAGTGGTTCAGATTTGAAAGCCGCTTTGGATACGCTGCTTGCCGGTAATGACCTGACCGGGACGCAATATCCCGCCATGGGGTGTAACATTAAATGGAAACCTGGTAACGAGCCCATTAACTAAATGCGCTAGATATTGATATCGGGCATGTATCGATAGTGTCCGGTAATCGGAAAACGAAATAAGCTGTTATCCATTTCCGGCCCTTGGCCAATGTTATGGACGACCAAAGGTGTTTGGGTCTCGGGGTCTTTTATATCCACCACAATACCAATATGGGGTAAATTTCCTGGCAACATCCAGGTAACAATATCGCCTGGTAGATAATCTTCTGGCTGGTTACTTATTGCTTGTTGTTCACCGTGTCTGGTAAAAAAAGTTTGTAAGTTAGGAACGCGACGGTGATCGATATTACTGTCGGGTTTTTTCATTCCCCAAATTCTGTTAGAGGGATAACTATCGAAATGCGCAGAAATATCTTCGTGAACCTGTTGTTGTAAATCAATTCCCAGTTGACGATAGCTACGGATGATTACGTCAGTACATACGCCAATGTGTGCTGGAACGTCTCCCATTGGATATGAAATGCGTCGATAACTTCCATCATAAGTAATCTGCACTAAGGTCCTGCTCTTGGCTGCATTAACCAGTTCGGTAATATGTTGGTTTGATGCCTGTACAAAATACGAAGAAAAAAGGATTGGCAAGGCGGTAACGGCAGTTAAAAAGCGCATCGGAACTTCTCCCCATTGAACTCACAGATATATGACACCATTTTTTTGCGAAAGGTTCTTTTTGGGTATTCGTAGCGAGGAAAGTGGATTGGGAGAATGAAAAAAGGCACCGAAGTGCCTTCTTAAAAAATTATTGCCGAAGATGCAATTAACTAAATGCCAATGATTGGGTTTGTCTCTGAGAAACTTTGGTGCGAGCAAACTCTTCGGCAACGGCAATCGCTGCGCAATTAATAATATCCAGATTGCCAGCGTACTCAGGTAAATAATCACCCAAACCTCGGACGCTGATATCAACCCGAACACTACCACCCTCTGCAACAGGTTTTCGTTCCAAACGATAGCCCGGAACATATCGTTGGACGCGCCGTAAAATATCCTCCAAAGGACTCACTAGTGATTCCGCTTCGATTTTTGTATCGCACTCGGCATAAATTGTTGTGCGCATATCGGATGGTGGATTGATGTCATCAACAATTAGTTCGACGTCAATATCGCTGTCCGCAACACCAGTGTATTTACTTAAACCGAATTTCGTATTGCGATAATATTCATCGATATTTGCAATCGTGGCGGGGCCGATTGATTCACCGGCAACCACAGATGAAACTTTTAATTGTTTAATTTCCGGCATTGCAACAGAAAGCATGTAGGCGATCGGAATCGATGATTGTCCACCGCAAGAAATCATGCTGACATTCTTGTGAGCAGCTACACCATCAATCTCGATTGCAGGAACGATGCATTCACCAATTTGAGAAGGCGTCATGTCGATAGCAAAAATACCAAGCTGATCAAAAATCTGAGCATGCTCAATATGGTAAGCAGCAGAAGTCGCATCGAATACGATATCGCATTCGTAATCACCACTTCTAAACGCTTCAATTCCTCGGTCGGAAATTGGCACCTTTAACATTGCGGCCTTTTGCATGCCTGGTGAATTTAAATTTCTTCCAGCAAAAATTCTACAATCCAAATATTCAGAACGAAGAACTTTTATTAGTAAATCGGTACCAATTTTCCCTGTGCCTAGAATACCTACCTTGATTTTTTCATCTAACATTAATGTATTAGTCTTAATATTTTTAGATGAATTCTTTGTAAAAGCCTTTCTTACGAACCACATATTCTTACTCCAATCCGTCGAAATTTGAGATTAATTAGCACTAAAAAACAACGACTTACTACTATTCCGTGATAGTTAACCTTAAAAACTCATTCTTTAGGATGGGTGAAAAAATAAATCAACACGCGCCAAAAAAAACGATGATTTATTTAGTGACCATATTTAAGTCAATAAAGTCAGTCGCTTATCGATTTTTAGTTTAACTACACTTTTGTCGACATTTTTTACAGTGTTTTGGATCTGCGTTATAGGTCACAAAAATTGGCGCAGATAGATGTCTGATGATTTTAATGAAGTGGTAATAGGGTGGTAAAAAAGTATGAATCAATATCTGAAATAATCTATTGTGTATGTATAGTAAAAGTGCATTTTTTTATTTAATGCAAGCGATTGATGCTATATAGTCAGTGTGACGTTTTAATACGGAATGATTAGAAAACAATGAAAACCAGTAAGAATTTAACAATGAGTAAAATCAGTAAAAATGAGCTGGAACAGGTTTTGGGTATTTTCGAACCTTGGTACATTGAAGACGTTAAATTTATTCAACGTTCAGAACAAATGCATATTGTTCTAGCTCAGGCGGTTGAAAAAACGAGCTACTCGTTACTGGGGATAAATAAAAGACGCCAAAAGAGTGAAGTTGAAAATAGCGCCATATGTCGTTGGAATCATATTCGATTAGGGAAATATTCAACTGTCATTGAGACCAAACAATCCTACGTTGAAGCCGCTTTATCTCAATCCGTTAGTGCTGTTAAAGCACGGATTCCATTTATTGGTGAAATTGATAAAGATTATTCGTTTCACTTGGAGCAACTTGTTCGTATTGCAAGTTCGCGGCAAGTGAGCATGGATAACATGAGCGCGATTTGTCAGTTGGATATGGATTTATTGAAAAAAATACAATCTGATATCAGCGAAAGTTTGTCCAGTGAGAAATATTCCAACCCGATTCCTCCTGATACCGACCCCGTTTGGCGCGGTATTTTGACAGACAAGACTCGCTTGAGTACCAAATTATTCCCGCTGAAATTATTGTTGTCCAACTTGAAACTTAAAGTTTCTGAAAGAAGTGACGATCCTGTTGTCTTACAAAAATCAGTTGCAGAATTGCGATCATTTTTTGAGTCTCATGCTTCTGAATTGAAAAATGAAATTGCTCAGGTATCAGGTGGATTTGTTGGTACAGCGAGAAAAGCGCAGAACGCGAATAAAGTTAAATTAATTTTGCCTGGCGTGAAAAATCAGATATGGCACGAAGTGTTAACGGGTGTGCTTAAAATTCCAACAAACAATATGGCATTAAATTTACTCATCTCAAAAATGAGGCTTATTCACGGTCGACCTGGAGAAGATAGAGCTAAACTTTATGCCGAATTGCGCAGCTTTTTCCATAAGAACGCACGCACTTTAAAACCCGAGCTACTATTTTTAACTAAGCAACTGCAAAAAGATTCGTCGCCGCAGACAACAACCATATTGCCTGCATCTAATCATTCAATCTGGCAGCGAATTTTGTATGATGACGGTTATTTGCCTGCAAATAATTTACCCTATCAGTTGCTGCTTACCAATTTACGTGCATCTCTGGGAGAGTCCGGAACACGTGAGGCGGAAGCCAATGCAGCAAATCGGTTACGTATGTTTTTTATAAAGAATCAAGGTCTGATGAAGAAAGAAGTCAATCAGATTATACAGTTGGCGCAAACTGCCTAACGTAGTAAACGCTATTTAAAAAGCCAATTCACCATTTAAGCCAATTTAAGCAGTCTGGAGTCTATTATTATGGCGAACGAATCAAATGTATGGTTTTCCAACCAGCTTTTGAGCAAAGAAGAAGTAGTTGCAAAGATTGAACAGGGAGAGTACTTGGTGTTGGCTGCCGATGAGTCTGTTCTCAGCAGTTTACCTGCAGGAAACTGGATTGCTGGAACAATCCCCTATTTTATGGCCGATGAAGGCGGTATCGTTACGCGCGATAAAATTTTTGTGAATACGATTAATGGTGTTTTAACGAATAATCCTCCCCGTGTGATGCTTTATGATGAAAACACCATCTCCAGAATTGCTCAAGATGCACCAGAGCACGGGTTCACAATTACAATTTTACCCGCGACTTCAGATGTTCATATAAACTTTGCTCAGAACGCGCCAAATTTCCCTAATATGTATTTTTCACCAATTATCGGTTGGATATCTGGTGTACACCTTGATGATTTAGGTGAGAAAACACCAAAAACTGGTTTTGGCCCAGCGGGTGGAATGCTCATGGATTCCCATGCTGTTGCTATTCATGTTCCTTTATCAAATGAACAAACTGCAGAAGTGAATACCATTAATTTATTTGAGCAGGGTAAAGGCGCTGAAATTAAATTTAATAAAACCGGGTTTAATGTCTCTGATTGTGTGATTAACGGCGAGCAAACGAATCTGGCTACTTACATTAAAGATGCCAATATTGATACACGACTTCCCCTTGTTGCGGATTACAGTGGTATCAAAGTGAATGTAAGTATTCAAGCCGTAAACGAATCTGACAATAGTGTTGATTTGTACGCGCCGGTATTCTCTGACGTTAGTTACTATTTTGCCGAGCCTGTTAAGGATTACATTACTGAGTTCGATAAAGCAGTTACCAAAGACGTGACAGACCACATTTCGTTTTCTTGTAACTGTATTTTGAATTTTCTTTATTCAGAACTTGAAGGTAAATCAACCAAGGATATTACTGGGCCAATTACGTTCGGTGAGGTTGCTTATCAGCTTCTCAACCAGACATTGGTGTATATGACGTTGAAAGCAAATAATTAGTTTTGATCTTTTCTTTATACAAAAAAATGCCCAACATCTGTTGGGCATTTTTTTGCTAAACACTTTGCTATCAAAGTGTTTAATTCGTATAGGCAGTACTTTTACCAAGTGTAATCCAGGCGCAGGTATGCGTTGACACCAGTGCCATATAGACGATCCCCTCTTGGAATATCTGATCCGTTGACTCTGTTATAACCTGATAAATGGTTTTGATAGGCTTTGTCAAAAATATTATCGACCCCGCCAGATACTCGGAAGCGATTACTGACTTTCCAGTAACCTTTGATATTAGCCAATCCGTAGCCCGCGGTTTCTTTCTCTGTTTGTGTTTCAGACACTTTGTCCTGGCGCGCGTATAGAACGGATTCCAGAGTGATTCCCCAGTCGTTTTTATGGTAGTTCAAGCCGAGAGTGGTATTTAACGGGGAGATACGATAAAGGTTATCGTCGATATCGTCTCGTTTACCGCGAACGTAATTGAGGATCGCAGAAAAATCCAGAGAGGAAGTAATTTGCTTGCTGAAGTCAAGATCGAAACCGTAGAAGGTCGCATCGACATTATTGAATTCGAGCGGCTCCTGCGCGTTCATCATACTCGCAAACATAATAGCCGGCATGTTGGTTGAGGTGGTACCCTGAATATAATCCGAAACTTTTCGGTAGAAGAATCTTGGCGAAAAATATATGTCGTTATTGCTGAAGTCCGTTCCAAATTCAATTTCCCTGGACACTTCGGAATCCAGCTCGACATTACCGGTATAGGTTCTACCGTCAGCCAGGCCGGCGGTGGCTTCCATTGGTAACCACAAATATCTTTCCTGGTAGGATGGTGAGCGCGTCTTTTGTGCTAACCCGATGTAGAGCTGAGTTTCGTCATTTACTTTTGAGCGCAGCTTGAAAACGGCGTCGACATTAGTATCAGATTGATCTCTATCGGCGTTGTTGAAATTATCTCTTAATGCTTCGGCTGCGGGCATCATCATCGCAGGTGTTCCATTGACTTCGCCGGAATCCATAGAGACCTTATTTATGCGTAAACCAAACTCGGTATCGAGTTTGTCAGAAAATTGCTTGTTCCACTCTGAATACACACCGGCAATTTCTTTTTCGGCATCGTTAAAGTTCACCACAAAAAACATTGGGTTGTGAATATTGTCGATATCTGAATTGTGTTTCTCCGAATGATAGTCAATGCCAAAATTAAAGTTTTTGAACTTCAGGTTAGTGGCAAAACCATTATTTTCACCGGTGGCTATATTTCTGCGGTGCATGCTGGTCATCATTGGTGGCATACGCAAGTGGTAGTTCGTCATGCCATGCTCAATTTCGCTATAGGATAGACGAGTATCCAGAACAAAATTATCGCCCGTGTAAACATGGTTCAAACTACCGATATCCGAGTCTATGTACTGTATATCCATCGGTAATGCCGGGGTGCCGGAATCGCCGGTTTCGTTGCGGGTATATTCAAGGTAAAACTCATGCTCGCTTGCCTTAAAGCCTGCACCGATGTCATAGCGGGATCGCTCATACTCTGTTGGCGTAATTTCGCCATCTGGAAACTCTGAATCATCGGCTTTTTCATCCATAACGGCGAGCTTGATTTTTGCTGATTGCGTGGCGACATTTCCCGCCAGGCTAACAACCGTGCCAGAGTTGACGCTTTGAGCGCCTACACGAAGGCGTCCGTCGCTGTTGAGTTCAGAGTTGGAAGAATAGTCTCCAGACCATGTGGTTGCGTGTATGGCACCACCTATGGTTTCTTGTCCTGCGCTAACAGGGGCAATACCTCGATATACCTCTAGGGTATTGAGCTGCGCAGAAGGCGCGTAAGAGAGTGGTGGGTCCATCCAGTTCGGGCCGCCGGCGCTGATTTGCTGACCGTTGATGCTAACCGATACGCGAGTGCCAAACATGCCTCTCAGCTGCGCAATGCCGGTTAGAGGGCCATTGCTATTAAAATTGGCTCCGGGTGCTTTACTGAGCAAGGATGCTGAGTCGGCAGTGATCTCAACGGTATTGGTCAATTCAATAACGTGGGTTTGTGTCCCGGTTACAATGGTTTCTTCGATATCGGTTGTTTGGGCCAAGGCAGAAGTCGCAATGGCCTGGCTTATTGCTATTGTTAATATTTTTTTATTCATTATTTTTCCCCTGATTTTCGACTGGCGATTTTAGCGGGGGAGAGGGAATTTGCCGTGTGACAAATTGTCGCATATATACCAAAGTGGGAGTGACGTATTGTTTTGGTTGATACTGATAAGTGACCGGGAAATATGGATAACTGGGTTGGATGATTTTGTGTTCTCTATAAAATAACAAAAATTCAGGCTAAGGATATATTAAATTTGTTCTTTTTGTATTCGATATGATCTGCTTAAGTCGCTAGTGTGTGGTAAAGGTTCCTTCCTGGTATATTCGTTTCGGGGGGGGAAGGGAAATGAGAAAAATGAAAACAAAGTCGATAGTGACTGTACTAAGTGTTACTTTTTATATGGTCATGGCCTTCTATTTCTTCTTGGTGCCGATGGGAATGATTATTCATGATCTGACCGATCCAGGCGTACAGGAAAATAAACTTCCTTATATTACCGCACGATGGCATAAGCATTTATCTGAAGAAATTCATGTTTGGGCAAATGACCGAGTTGATTCGGAGAAAGGGGCCAAACTACAAATAGATGATGTCTCAGGCACAGAATGGCCAATGTTTAGTGCTGTATTTTATTTGTGGGCAACAGAAGCATTACAAAGTGAGTGGGAGAATGGGGCTATTGATCTGGATACTGAGCCAAAAATATATGCAAGACAGTCAATTGAGGCGTCAATTAAATTGATTCTTGATCCGAGTAACGCTTCTTGGGTTATTCGTCATTGGGGCGATGATTATTTAGAAAAAGAAAATCTTTTTTATAGAATGTTGTTGATCGCAGGCCTCACAAGTTATCAGAAACTAGTGGGGGAAAATCAGTACACAGGATTTCTATATGAGCAGGTGCAGTCACTAGCAAGTGAACTTGATAGTTCACCTTTCGGTCTTATCGATGATTACCCTGGTGAATGTTATCCCGTTGATATCTTACCTGCTATTGCCGTCATACATCGGGCCGGGAAATTATTGGGCTTGGATACAACGCCGTTTGTGGAACGGTCAGTTCGAGCTTTTGAAGGCGCAAGGCTAGACCCCAAAACTGGTTTGCCTGCATACGTGGCTGATCCCGAGACCGGCTTGGGAATTGGCCCTGCACGAGGAGTTGGGATGTCTTATATGCTAATCTGGGCTCCCGAGCTCTGGCCTGAAAAAGCAAAAAGTTGGTATCGACAATATGAAAGTCATTTTTGGAGTGAGGGGAGTTGGGTCTCGGGTTTTCGGGAGTTCTCAAAATACTCCGATTCGATAGAATCATTTTCGGATGTGGATTCCGGTCCTGTGATTGATGGCTTCGGGGTTGCAGCCAGTGCGTTTGGCCTTGCCGCTGCAAGAGTAAATAAAAAACCCAGACAATCCTTGGTGTTGTCTGCAGAAGCGTTAGTTTTTTCCTGGCCTCTTCCGAATGGCACGCTCTTAGTTCCTCGGTTGCTCTCGAACCTGATTGATGCACCTTATCTGGGTGAATCTGCGTTGTTATTTATAATGACAAGAACGGCTTTGTTTGAGGATGATACTGGCGAAAAAGCAAAAATACCAACGGTCGTGTATCTGGCATTATTATTTTACGGTTTTGTCGGTTGTGATTTGTTGTTTATAGGTTGGGCACAGTTGAAGAGAAATTTCTAGCGTAAAAATTAGTATTTTATTGCAGTATTATTACTTATCGAGAAGTTGCGAGTCCAAATAGGTTAGTAGTCTTTTTAGTGCGCCTCTGTTTTCTTCCGCAACGCCTTTGGCTGCTGATCCCATTTTAATGTGAAGTTGCTCGTCTGAAAGAAGTTGAACAGTTTGTTCTGCAAGTTCTTCTGCGTTCGCAGTGATTGCCATACCGCCTGCTGCGAGCAAGAGGTTGGTGATTTCTGCAAAGTTAAATGTGCTTGGGCCGCTGAGCACAGGCAGTTCCCAGGCTGCGGGTTCAATATAGTTGTGACCACCATTGTCAACGAAGCTGCCACCAATGAAGGCTAGATCTGCAGCGCCAAAAAAAAGTAACAGTTCGCCAAGAGTATCGCCAATTAAAACATCTGTGGATGAATCCGGCGTGATATTCTCGCTGCGAAAAATGCTGCTATAGCCGGATTGTTGGCAGAGTGTTTGTATATCCTGGGCTCTATTGGGATGTCGGGGAGCAAGCACCAATAAACAGTCTTTGATGGTGTGTCGAATGATTTTAAATGCTTCAAGAATAATTTCGTCTTCACCTGGGTGGGTGCTGGCCGCGATAAAAATTCGGCGGCTGTTTTGTTGGCTGAGTTGTTCTTTTAATTGTTTGGCTTTTTCTTGAAGTTCTGGGGCGATATCCAGATCGAACTTGATGCTGCCGGTGATTGACATGGCGGATTCCGCCAAGCCTAAATTAATGAACCGTTGCGCATCGTTACTATTTTGTACGGCAATGTGCGTTATTTTTTGCAGCATCTCTCGCGAAAGTTGAGCGAACTTGCTGTACCCCTTTGCGGATTTTTCGGATAGCCGCGCATTAATAACGTAGCTTGGTATTTGCCGCTTATGGCAGCCATCAATCAGGTTTGGCCACAGCTCGGTTTCCATGATGATGACGGCTTTAGGTTTGAGTGTGCTAAAAAATGGAGACAGTAAATAGGGCAAGTCGTAGGGTAGGTAGCAGTGATAAACCTGATCAGCGAATGCTTTTACCACTTGCTCTGAGCCCGTGGGAGTCATGGTGGTGACAACAACGGGTGCGTTGTATGTATCCAGAATATGCTGGATAACCGGACGTGCCGCTAAAAACTCTCCGACCGATACGGTGTGAATCCAAATCGGTTGTTGATTTAATTTGGGGTAATCAATAAGGCCGAGTCGTTCTTTCCATCGCTGGCGATAGGCCGGTTGGGTTTTCCCTCTACGCCAAAGCTTAATAAACACTGCAGGTAGCATGACTGAAAAAGCGAGGGAATACAGCGAGCGCATCGGTAACTTCATGAGTGGTTTATGAGGCCTGTGCGTTGTATAGCTTGGTGTAGTAGCCGTTTTGAGCCAGTAATGTCTGGTGGTTTCCAACTTCAACAATACGGCCTGCGTCCATGACCACAATTTTGTCCGCGTTTTCGATTGTGGACAGTCTATGGGCAATTACTAATGTGGTTCTGTTTTGTTTGAGTTTGTTAAGGGCCAGTTGAATTTGTTTTTCAGATTCATTATCCAATGCGGATGTTGCTTCATCCAAAACTAGAATCGGCGCATTTTTATAGAGCGCTCGGGCGATGGAGATGCGTTGTTTTTGTCCACCGGATAATCGGGTTCCACTTTCCCCTGCGAGGGTTTCATACCCTTGATCCAATTCCTGGATAAATGTCTGCGCGTTTGCCTGGGTTGCGGCTTCTACAATTTTTTCGTGTTGGCTATCACTGCTGTTGTCGGCGTAGGCAATATTGGCGTTAATACTGTCGTTAAATAAAATGGTTTGTTGATTTACCAGGGCGATATTGTTACGTAAGTCTCTGAGCGGTATGTCATTAATTTCGATACCGTCGATACGTATCGTACCGGAAGTGACCTGATAAAAACGCAGCAATAAACTGGTTAGTGTGGTTTTGCCACTACCAGAGCCGCCGACAAGTGCAACGGTTTCGCCGGGGTTAATGGTCAATGAAACGGAATCGAGGGCTTGTGTGTCCTGGTTATAGGTAAAGCACACCTTGTCGAATTCGATCTGCCCTTTAACCTGTCCAATTGAATGCGTGCCTTTGTCTTCTTCTTTTTGTTCATCAAGCACGGCAAAAATGGTTTCCGCTGCGGCCATACCACGTTGAATGACCGAGTTTACTGTACTGAGTTGGCGAAAGGGTTTTGGCAGGAAGCCAGCCGCGGTAATGTAAGCAACCGCTTCTGCTGTGGAGGATTTCCAGAACAGCAGCACCAATAAAAATATGACGGAAAGGGAAATGGCAATCACAAAATGCATGATTGGTGTTTGTGCGGCATTTACCCGCTCGAACTTAATGCCGAACTCAAGGTTTTCGTCGGCGGCTTGATTGAATCGTTGGCGCTCGTATTCTTCGCCGTTGTAACTTTTTACTAATTTAATGCCTTGCGTCGCTTCAGTTGCAATATGGGTCACTCTGCCTACGGCATTTTGAATTTTACGGCTGATTCTACGGAAGTATCTGCCAGCAATGTAAACCAAGCCTGCGAGAATGGGCGCAGTGAGAACAAAGACCAGTGTCAGTTTCCAGTTGTAGTACAGCAGGATGCCGAAAATGGCGATAACTGAAAAACCGTCTCGTACCAATATTTTAACCGCATTGGTTACTGAGCCGGTTACTTGCTCGATGTTGTATATCAGGAGCGAAACCAGCTCGCCACTATTGTTTTTATCAAATTGGCTTTGCGGTAAATACACAAGTTGGCCAAATACATCTTTGCGCAAACAGTTGACCACATTGAGACCAACCTTGCTCATAAAGAAATTTCCGAGAAAGGCACCTATGCCACGAATACCACTGAGAATGATAATGACCATGGGCACAAAATAGATCGAAGCAGTGATATGGTCGGGTAAAAATGACAGTGAATCATTAGGTTTTTTTTCCAGCGCGTTAACAAAAAATTCGGCAGTACGAATAAGCAACGCATCCATACCGGAAAAAACAATAAAGCCAAAAATACTGAGCGTAAAGAACAGTTTGTACTGAAACGCATAGTTTAAAAGACGGCGATATAAGTTGCCTTGTTGTGTCTTTGGGTCGGAACTCATATACATGTATTTACTTAGCCACTTTATATGCAGGAATAACGTTGGACTTGCTTTTCGCCTTGGGCGTTTGCGGTTTTGTTAAGCGCAAAATTGTATTGTAATCAATTGTTCAGCTTGGTCGTGCTTGTGGTTTCAGGTAAAAAAAAGCGGCGAAACGCCGCTTTAGTTATTTGACCGGAGCCAACCATTCCGTGCGGTTACTGGCTTCACCGCGAACAGCATTAAAATACATCTCTTGCAGGCGAGTGGTGATTGGACCGCGACGACCTTCACCAATGACCCGCCCGTCATGCATGCGAATCGGGAGTACTTCTGCAGCCGTACCGGTGAAGAAGGCTTCGTCGGCGACGTAAACTTCGTCACGAGTAATACGTTTTTCGTGGATCTTCAGGCCGCACTCGTCGGCAAGTTGGAAAATTGTATTCCGGGTAATGCCGTCCAGACAGGACGTGAGTTCGGGTGTGTAGAGCTCACCGTTGCGGACGATAAAGATATTTTCGCCACTGCCTTCAGCAACATAGCCTTCATTGTCCAACAGCAATGCTTCTTCGCAACCGCAGTCCAGTGCTTCCTTCAACGCCAGCATGGAGTTGATATAGTGGCCGTTTGCCTTGGCTTTACACATCGAAATGTTGACGTGATGACGTGTGTAGCTGGATGTGCGAATTTTAATTCCCTGTTCTTTGGCTTCAGGAGACATATAAGAAGGCCAGTTCCAGGCGGCGACAATAACGTGTGTCTGCAAATTATCCGCACGCAAACCCATGCCTTCTGATCCGTAAAACACCATCGGACGAAGGTAAGCTTCGGTTAAGTCATTTTCACGAACCACCAGCTTTTGCGCTTCGTTGAGTTCGTCTTTGGAATAGGGCATTGCCATATTCATAATGTGAGCAGAGCGGAACAGGCGGTCTGTGTGCTCATTCAGGCGAAAAATACAGGTTCCGTGGCTGCCGGCATCGTAGGCTCGTACCCCTTCAAATACACCCATGCCATAGTGCAGGGTGTGGGTAAGAACATGTACCTTTGCATCCTTCCAGGGAATCAATTCTCCGTCAAACCAGATAACGCCATCGCGTTCGGCGAAAGACATAAATAACTCCAAATATATAAATCAATTCTGTCGTCAAATAACGGCACCAATGGCCGTAAGTCGTTTGCCTTGCTTATGGTAGAAACACTCAACAGCAAAATCTTGTATAGCTCAGTTACTCTAAAACTGAGCTCAGTACGCAATCAGGGCTGGGTCTCAAGAAGCTTGTTCCAAATGGCGATAACTTTTTGCCTTTCCTCAACAAGCTGGTTTCCGGGCACTTTCCGAGTCTTATGTTGCAGAGTCAGACGGTGTCCTTCGGCGCGTAGAACTTTGTAGGCTTCGATTAGCTGCTCAACCTCTTGGGTAGCGAGCAGGTTGGATTGCGCAAGGCTTTCCAGAATACGGATGTTGTCCGTGAATTTTACGAGTGCCGGTTCAGTGTTTGCCCAAGCAAGAACCGCATATTGAACCATAAATTCAATGTCAACGATACCGCCGGGATCCTGCTTTAAGTCGAATAGTTTTTCACCCAGGTTATGTTTGTCGCTACCCAGGTGTTCGCGCATTTTTATGCGCATGTCGATCACGTCTTTTTTCAGTTGGGCGATGTCTCTTGGTGTCTGCAGGATTTCTGCCCGGATCTGCTCAAATTCGCTTGTCAGTTCCGGATCTCCGGCCACCACTCTCGCCCGACATAATGCCTGGTGTTCCCAGGTCCAGGCTTTGTCTTTCTGGTATTTATGGAATGCCTGAATTGAGGGGACAAGCATTCCCGATGCACCGTCTGGGCGTAACCGCATATCGGTATCGTATAGCTGGCCGGAATGCATATTGGTGGTCAGGAAGTGAATAATTTTCTGTCCCAGACGCATAAAGAAAGTTGTGTTATCTAACGGCCTTTCGCCATCGGTGGAACCGTTGGATTGGGCATTGTGGATAAACACCAAATCCAGATCGGACTTATGGCCCATCTCAATGCCGCCGAGCTTGCCGTAACCCACGATGATCATTTTAGGTGTTTCGCTCATCTGGCCTCCGGGGTAGCCGTGTCTGGCTACCATTTGATTCCAGCTGTGGCGAAGTATGTAGTCCAACAGTACCTCGGCGATATAGGTTAAGTAATCACTTACTTTCATCAATGGTAGTGCGCCGGTGATCTCACAGGCTGCGACTCGCAGAGCGTGGGATGACCTGAAATAGCGCAGGGCTTCCATCTGGGCTTCCAGGTCATTCTCATCGATCCTCAATACCAGGCGGCGTAGCTCGTCTTCCAGATCTGACTTTTCCGGTGGAGAGTACAGCGAAGAGGGGTCGAGTAACTCATCCAGAAGCGCAGGGTATTTGGTAATTTGATCCGCAATCCAGGGGCTGGCCTGGGTCAGCTTGATTAGCTGATCCAGCGCTTTAGGGTTTTCGTTCAGTAGTAGCAGGTAGGCGCTACGGCGCATAACGGCCTTCACCAGATGCAGAATGCGCTTCAGGGTTGCGGCGGGTTCGGAGGCTTTAGCCACCTGTGCCAGTAACCTTGGCATAAACTCATCCAGGCGTTCCCTGCCTGTTGCATGCATGCCGGTGCGGGATATTTTGGCCAGACTTTTTATCTGCTCGTAGGATTGCTCGGCGTCTTCATGATTGTGTTCTTGTAATAGGTTAATGCAAGCTTCTTTGTCCAGGGCAAGGTGCCACAAATCCGACCATTTGGCATAGTCCACGGTTTGCGTCTGGTCCTGTTGGTTGGGGTCGGCAACCACCTCCTGAAATTCTTCTCTGACAATTTCTCTGTGTTGTTCGAGTGTTTGATAAAACGCATCCCAGTGCTCGAACCCCATGATTCTTGCCAGGGTGGCTTTTTGCTTATCATCGATCGGCAATTTTTGGGTTTGTTTATCGTCGTAGCCTTGCACGGCATGTTCGACGTTGCGAAGAAAACAATATGCGTCGGACAGCTGTTTGGCTTTACCTTCGGGCAGGCTTTTATATTCTTCAAGAAGCGGCAGAATGGTCAGTAGGCGATTATCCTGCAGCACCCGTTCGCGGCCACCGCGAATCAGTTGGAAGGCCTGAGCAATAAATTCAATTTCACGTATACCACCGGAACCAAGTTTGACGTCTTCTTGAAGTTGGCGCCGGGCAACTTCCTGATTAATCATGCGCTTCAGTTTTCTTAGGGCTTCGATTACCGAAAAATCAATGTATTGGCGGAAGGTGAAATTTCTCAGCAGTTTCATCAGTTCTTCGGTGTAAGTGGCTTCACCGGTAGTGGCGATGACTCGGGCTTTGATCATCGCGTACCTTTCCCATTCCCGGCCCTGTGTTTGGTAGTAGTTCTCTAGCGAGTTGAAGTTGCTGACCAGAGGGCCGCTTTCGCCATACGGCCTCAGGCGCATATCTACCCGAAAGACAAAGCCGTCGGCTGTTTGTTGGTCAAGGGACTGAATGATGGCTTTACCCAGGCGAGTAAAAAATTCCTGATTAGTCAGGTTTTTTTGCGGATGATCTGTTTCGCCGCTTTCCGGATAGCAAAAAATTAAATCAATATCGGATGACAGATTTAGTTCTCCTGCGCCGAGTTTGCCCATACCGAGAATCAGCATTGGTTGTGTTGTTCCAGCAGTATTTTTTGGGTAGCCCCATTTTTGCGCCAGGTGATGGTAGTGGAAATTAAGCGCGTGTTGCGCGGAGGCTGTTGCCAGAGCACTTAATTCAGCGGTTGTTTCCAGCGTAGATGCAATACGATTGAAGTCGCGCCAAATGATGCGGCTCATAGCCATTTGGCGAAAAAGTCGAAGCTGCCTGGCAAGTTGTTCTGCGTCCGCTTCCTGTATTTGTTCTGCTAACTTGTCGTGGTAAGTCGCCAGATCCCATGTCTGATCGAAGTCGGATAGTTCTGCAAACCGGGTAAATCTGTCGATATTTATTAACCAGTTTTTTTGTAAATACTTACTGCCATAGGTTGCGGTTAAAAACTCGGTAATTCTTGATGGTCGTTGAGAGAAAAAATCAACGATAGAACTCGAGGGGCTATCACTCATTTTGGCGATAAATTGTTCGATAAATGCGGTAAGGTCAGGTGAATCGAAATCGTTTTTCGCCTGTTCAATAAGTGCTTTTTTTAAATTTTCCATAGGAAACCGAGGTGTTTATAACGTGTTAGTCTTTAATTATAAGCGAGCAATATAACCTGGGGTCAGTTTCATGCAAGCATGAGGTAAGCGCTGACTCACATCAAGGAAAAAAAGAGCAAAACACGCATAATGCTGCCTTAAAATTCCGGCTCAGAAAATTCCTAGTTTGAACACACCGATGCAGCATGTTTCTGGGCATCGTCACATTAAAAACCTAAGTAATAAGTGAGACTAAAATGAAAACGAGCAATATTGCCCTAGTGGCAGGCTTGGTCACCGGCATGGGCTTAAGTGCCACTGCGTGGTCAGGGGCCAAAATCGCAGTCGATGATAATATTTCGGTTACCGTGGGTGCTCGAGTACAAGCCTTAGCGATTCGTACAGATAAAGATCTGGATGGCGACGGTGATTACGAAAAAGACAACGACTTTCGAGTTCGTCGTGCCCGACTTCTGGTCAAAACCCAGTTACAAGATAACCTGACCTTTTTTATCCAGACAGAGGCCTCTGACGATGAAGGTGGTACGGGTTCCGATATGCGTGTTATCGACAGTTGGGTGAATTACAAGTTTGATAACTGGCTGCAATTGTATGCAGGTCAACATATGGCTCCTGCTTCGCGCCAGGCTCTTACTGCATCAAATAAAATGATGGCCATCGATCGCCCAGGGAACAACACCAAAAACCTTACTTGGGGTGCGCGAACCATGAGTGGTTTTAACACCGCTACATTTGGCCCATCAAATGACTCTGCAATTTCCGGGCGCAATGCGGTGCGTGATGTGGGTATGAGTTTATTTGGTGCCGGCGAACTGGGTGAAGGTGTGCATCTGAAGTATTACGCGGGCATGTTTGATGGTGTGCAAAAATCATCAGCAGCGGAAGACAACTTACGTTATACCGCGCGTGTTCAGTTGAACTTGATGGATGACGAAGCGGCTTTTTGGAACTCGTCTACATACCTCGGTAAAAAGAAAACCGTTGGCTTTGGGCTTTCCTATGATGTGCAGGATAAAGTTCAAGACGCGACCTTGGTCGACGAAAATACCGGAGATTTGGTCGGTGATGGCGACTACACCTATTGGAGTATTGATGCCTTTGCTGATCTACCTCTTGGCCCAGGTGCTTTAACCTTGGAAGCAGCATATTCTGATTTGGATCTTGGTAGTGCTACGCAACAATCTGTGCAGTCACAAGGCAACGGTTGGTATTTGCAAACCGGTTTTTACATTAATCAATGGCAACCATGGGTAGAGTTTGAAGCCTGGGATAGCGACTCTGCAAACGGAGCAGGTAGTTATGATATGTTTCGTGTTGGTGTGAATTACTACATTCAAGGTCACAATGCGAACTTTAAGCTGGGGTTGGAAAAATTGAATTCCGACCAGAATATCACCGCTGAAGAAGACTCTCTTACTTCATTGGTGTTTGGTATCTACACTAACTTCTAAGTTATGCCATAAGGTTTCACTCGTTGTGGGTGAAACCTTATTCCCCTCGGAAAATAACGGAATTATTTCTTCCCGAACGTTTTGCCTGATAAAGGGCTTTGTCCGCGCTATCCAGCCATGATGATTTATCGCCCATTTGCGGTGTGAGTTCGGCTATGCCGATACTGATGGTGTAGTTGATAACATGGTTTTCGTAGTAAATAACGTTGTTTTCCATTTGTTTGCGTATTCGTTCTGCCACTACCTTTGCGCCTTGCGCGTTAGTGTCTTCCAGTAAAACAGCAAACTCTTCCCCGCCGTAGCGTCCGGCAATATCAATATCGCGAATAATATCTCTTACCACTGCCGATGTTTGTCTGATGACTTCATCGCCGGCTGGGTGTCCGTAGGTATCGTTAATGCGTTTAAAGTGGTCAATATCAAACATCAGCATGGAGGTGGTGTGCTGATGGCGTTGGAAGCGTTTGTATTGGTGATCGAGTTCCTGTTCCCAGGTTTTCCTGTTCAATAGGCCGGTTAAACCATCGGTACGACTCATATGGTGCAGCTGCTCATTGGCCGATTGCAGTTGCAGTTTGTTAACCGCAACTTCGGTTACGTCGTAGATGATCATGCATATATGGTCTACTTTGCCGGTGGAATCACTCAGTGGAATGATTGTGCTGTTCTGGTACATAAAATCGGCCTGACCGGTAATAGGCCGATAGTTTTTAAAACGAAATAAGTAGGGGCGCTGTTCCCAGGTGGTAAAGGCAGAATTGTGCAGCACATAGATGGATTGGACTTTTCGGCGAAACCAGGACTCCGGTAACTCGGGAAAGAGTTCAAACAGGTTTTCGCCCAAGACTTCAGTGGGGAGCATGGCGCTGTGGTTTTGCATAAAGCTATTCCACAGTTGCACGTTGAACTGCTTATCAAGAATAACAAGACCCACGTCGATGCTCTGCAGAACATCCATCAACCAGTGGAAATCATGTAGGAATTCTTGCGAATCTGACATTCCGTCTCTTTATTACTGCACCGGATTATTCGAGTAAATAATCTAATTTTAAAAGAAGACGCTCAATTGAGTCGTCCGTCATTACTATGAGTATGTCACAGTTAACTTCGTAGTCTTCTAATTGATAGTTTATTTCCGTTACCAGGGCGTGATCCCAGCGCGCATTTTCGACGTTAAACAGCTCGGACAGTTTTTGGTGTTGCCCCAATACTAACGGGGGACCAAAACTGAACTCCATGTCTATCTGGTCTGCGATACCGTTTAGGCAGGCGCCAAACAATATGTTGGTTGCATCCATCAGTAGTTCGCGTTCTGCCTGATCGTCAAGCTCATCATCATAGTTCATCAGCTTGGCGAGGTCGGTAAAACTGGTATCGCTAAAAAGAAGTATAGCTTCCCCGGCGATCCCGCCACCAGTGAATCCTTGGCAGACACCGGAAATAGAATCGTTGACGTCTACAGCGTGAAGAGCCATGACAATATCCGAAGGCTTCATGACTTCAATATGAGGAATGGATAGGATAACAAACGTATCGAGCAGACGTGCCAGCTTATCGGCCGCTTGCCCCATAGCGACGTTGCTAACTTCTTGTAAGCAGTCCCTGTGATCCTCGCTGAGATTGAGTACTACGCTCATAAACCTTCTAATGGCATTTTTCTGACATGTATTAACTATTCTAGTCGCATAGCGCTAAAATGCAGGAAATTCTTGGGGGAGGTCGAGCGGCTGCCGGAAAGAAGCCGTTTTTTTTGCTGCCTTTGCCCCTGATGTGAATAAATACTGGATACATTATGAAATTCAAGATTGTCCCTGTTACTCATTATCAACAAAATTGCTCAATCATATGGTGTGAAGAAACGCTTCAGGCTGCGGTTGTTGATCCCGGTGGCGATGTCGACACGATTCTTGCCGAGGTGGAGAAGCTGGGTGTTGAGTTAAGCAAAATCATTCTGACCCATGGCCACATGGATCATATCGGTGGCACCGCAGAGTTAAGTAAACGTAAGGGGTTGACGATTGAAGGGCCGCACAAAGAGGATAGCTTTTGGCTTTACGCTCTGGACCAACAGGCACAAATGATGGGCTTCCAGCCGGTGGAAAGCTTTGAGCCCAGTCGCTGGCTAAACCATGGTGATAGTGTTCAGGTTGGCAATCAACAGTTGGATGTCTTGCATTGCCCGGGTCATACACCGGGACATGTGGTTTTGTTTGATTCAAAGAGCAAAACGGCGTTTGTTGGTGATGTATTATTTAGCGGCTCAATCGGCCGTACAGATTTTCCCAAAGGCGACTACAATCAGCTAGTTGATTCTATTCGTACCCGTTTATGGCCGTTGGGGGATGATGTGCAATTTGTTCCCGGACATGGTCCAATGTCGAATTTTGGTCATGAACGAAAAACCAATCCCTTTGTGGCCGACAGCCGCTTTGGTTAAACCACTTTCTATTGGGGTGTTGTATGAGTGATGCAGCCGACCAGCTTATCGAGCTTGGTGAAGACTACGAAGAAAACTACCATTTGTTTTTGGAAGACGCGATTGCCACCGGGTGTGTTTGGGGGTTGGAAAATAGCGAAGGTTGGGCGTTATGCCCTTCGCTTGCTAACGACGATCTGGATGTGATGCCGTTATGGTCTCAACCGGAGTATGCCAAGCAGCATTGCATTGAAGAGTGGAGCGATTACGAGCCTGTTCCCATCGCGTTGGATGAGTTGTTGGATGATTGGTTACCCGGCATGCATGAAGATGTGCTTTTGGTTGGGGTCAACTGGAATGCGGATATGGAAGGGGTGGAAATAGAACCTCTGGATTTGATTGAGGACGTGGATAAGCTCGCTGAAAATATGGAGGAGTGACCCGCAAGCACCTATTTCTTTGCGGCGGGGTCAGGAGCCCAATGAGTGACGTCTTTGATTTTTGCGATCACCTCATTAACCTTTTGTCCCGCCTGTCTGCGATACACGATTTTCTTATCAGGGCCGACCACAATCACGCCCGGCGTGCCTTTTATTCCAAACCGCTTCGCCACGTTGTCGCACTTTAACGCGGTTTCAAGTTCAATCTTTTTGTTGTTCAGATAGCGTAAGGGCTCGCCGTCTTCCCAGATATTCAGGGCAAATATTTTAATTTTGCGACCTTCAATTTCCTGGTTAAGCGTGTTGATGGCAGGTAGCAGCTCCCGACAGTGGCGGCACCAGCTTGCCCAAAATACCATGACCACAGAATTGCCTTGTTCCAGCTCGGAATACAGGGAGAGTTCTTTCCCCGATACGGTGCTGATCATCCAGTTGGGAGCCATATTTTCGCTCTGGATATCTGTCAGCACTTGAGGTGTCTCAGCGGCGTTTACCACCAAGTTAAGGCAGAGTCCAAGAGGCAGAAAAAATATGCCCAGGCGCTTTAAAATAGAGTGTGTCATGGTTTTGGTAAAAGTCGTCTTTATCCTGGAATAATGAGTTGCTGAAGGTCTTAGATAGTAAAGTTATCCTTCGGTTCCCTCGTGTAATGCTTTCGCGGTCAGCTGTGACAATCTGACTTTTTGCAGGCCGCCTGGGTTGAAGTTGTCGGGCGACAGCCAGGTGAGAAAAGCTTGTTTGAGAGCTGGCCATTCCTCTACGCATATACTGAACCACGCTGTGTCACGGCTCCTGCCTTTGACTACGGCAGCATTGCGAAACGTACCTTCAAAGGTAAAACCAAATCTCAGTGCAGCTTGAATTGATGCTTGATTTAGTGCGTTGCATTTCCACTCACAGCGACGATAGCCTAATTCGAAGGCGTAATTCAACATCAGATACACCGCTTCAGTGGCAAGGGTTGAGTGTTTTAGTTGTGGTGAAAAATACACATTTGCCAGTTCGATTGAGGCCGCTTCGGGTTGTATTCGGGAAAACGAAAAAAAACCGAGAGGGGTATGAGTCGGTGAGCTAATACAGAAAAATATCACCCCTTCCTGTTCAACTTTTCCCTCCAGCCAGTGAGTAAATTCGTTCTGGTCGGCAAACGGGCCGAAAGGCAAATACGTCCATAGGCGGCCATCGCTATCTTCTTGTGACGCGTGAAACAGGGCAGCGGCATGTCTACTGGCGATTAACGGAGTTAATTGACCATGCTGCCCGAGTAAATCTTTGGATTCAGGTGTTTGCGCGGAGGTAAATCCGGGCAGGGGCAGGCCGATTGGTTGTCCCTGTTCGTTTAATTCATAGGGCGTGGTTATTTGGGGTGTCCTGGCGTCCATTCTCTTTCGACTCAAAAGGCTGTGATTGGCTGAAAGGATAATAAGCTTGCGTGGATTTTTCCACGCCTGGGGTAGGTTTTTTGATACACTTTGCGCCCAAAAAAGTAATACCGATTTTATTTTTCGTATGAGCTCAACAATCTATTCTCCAGAAGCGGAAGAAACTCTTCCCCTTAGACAATTCGCTGAAAAGGCCTACCTGGATTACTCCATGTACGTGATCCTTGATCGCGCGCTACCTCATGTGGGTGATGGGTTAAAACCTGTACAGCGTCGAATCATCTATGCCATGAGTGAATTGGGACTGAAAGCCAGTGCCAAGTACAAGAAATCTGCACGTACCGTGGGGGACGTGATTGGTAAGTTTCACCCGCATGGTGATAGCGCTGCATACGAAGCCATGGTGTTAATGGCTCAGCCTTTTTCCTATCGCTACCCCTTGGTGGATGGTCAGGGCAACTGGGGTTCCCAGGATGACCCGAAATCTTTCGCGGCAATGCGATACACCGAAGCCAAACTGTCCAAGTTTACCGAAGTGCTTTTGTCCGAGCTGTCGATGGGAACCGTTGAGTGGTTGCCCAACTTTGATGGCACTTTGGACGAGCCTAAAATTCTTCCTGCTCGTGTGCCTTCCGTTTTATTGAATGGCACAACGGGCATTGCTGTGGGGATGGCAACGGATATTCCTCCACATAATTTACGTGAAGTTGTGAACGCAACGATTCATGTACTGGAGAACCCTAAAGCCACTGTGGATGATGTGTGCGAGCACCTGCATGGCCCGGATATGCCTACCGAGGCAGAAATCATTACCCCTGCGGAAGAGCTGAAAAAAGTGTATGAAACAGGTCGTGGCTCGATGAAAATGCGCGCCCTGTGGAACACTGAGAATGGCGAAGTAGTGATTACTGCACTGCCATTTCAGGTGAGTGGTGCCAAGATACTGGAGCAGATTGCAGCACAAATGCAGGCGAAAAAGCTGCCAATGGTTGCAGATCTGCGTGATGAATCTGACCATGAAAACCCGACTCGATTAGTGGTGGTTCCACGTTCCAATCGCATTGATATCGACTCTTTGATGGGGCACTTGTTTGCCACCACAGATCTTGAGAGAAACTACCGGATTAATTTCAACGTCATTGGTATTGATGGTCGTCCGGCAGTTAAGCCAATTAATACCCTTATCAGCGAATGGTTGAGTTTCCGCATGGTGACGGTGCGCAGGCGTCTACAGCATCGTCTGGATTGGGTTGATAGACGTTTACACCTTTTAGATGGCCTGTTGGTTGCCTTCTTAAATCTTGACGAAGTGATTCATATCATTCGTACCGAAGAGCATCCCAAGCAAGAGTTGATGAAACGCTTCCAGCTTTCGGAAGATCAGGCAAACTATATTCTGGATACGCGCTTACGCCAGCTTGCCCGTTTGGAAGAAATGAAAATCCGCACGGAGCAGGAAGAGTTACAGAAAGAAAAGAAAGAACTGGAAAAAGTGCTTGGTTCTGCGCGCCGTTTAAAAACACTCATTCGCAAAGAACTTGAAGAAGTTGTGGAAGAATTTGGCGATGATAGACGTTCTCCTATCGTTGTTCGCCAGGAAGCCCAGGCATTCAGTGAAACCGATTTGCTAACCAGCGACCCGGTTACGGTTGTGCTGTCAGAAAAAGGTTGGATTCGTGCTGCCAAAGGGCACGATATTGACCCTTCAGCATTGAACTATAAAGCGGGTGACAGTTTCCGATTTGCTGCATTGGGCAAGTCCAACCAAAACGCGATTTTATTGGATTCCACCGGCCGAAGTTATGCGCTTCCTGCACATACCTTGCCCTCTGCCAGGGGGCAGGGCGAGCCGGCAACGGGTAAGCTTAATCCGCCAAGCGGTGCCAGTTTTGAAGGTTTGTTGATTGGGGATGATAAGCAGAAGGTTTTATTGTGTTCGGATGCCGGCTACGGCTTTATCGGCACCTTGGGAGATATGTATACTAAAAACCGCTCCGGTAAAGCATCGTTGACCTTGCCCAAGGGCGGGCGGGTGTTGCCGCCACAGCTGTTTGATGGGGTAAAGGGGCACTGGTTGGTTGCTGTAACTAACGAAGGGCGAATGTTGGTATTTCCTGTGTCGGAACTGCCAGAGATGGCAAAAGGTAAAGGAAATAAAATTATTAACATCCCTTCCGCAAGGGTGGTTGCGCGGGAAGAGTTTGTTGTTTCCATTGTGGTATTGAATGAATCCCAGTCGGTAAAAATATACTCTGGTAAACGACACTTGGGGTTAAAGTTTAAAGAGCTTGAACACTATGCTGGAGAGCGGGGACGTCGAGGGAATAAATTACCGAGAGGTTTCCAGAAAGTGGATTCGGTGGCAGTGGAATAAGTGTAGATAACGGGCGCCAAAAATATTGCTTAAATTCTCATTTTTATCAAAGCATAAGGTAGATACTGCCTTAAGGCTTGAATGAGATAAGGGCTGGTGCCAAACTTTACGCCGCTGTTTTTTCAGCGGTGTAACGCGATGCTTTTTTACGGATAGAGATGTGTGAGAAAGAAGCAGAGGTGTCTGCAATCGCGCTGTCAATGTTGTTTGGGGCAAGCGGATAGGCCCTTATTATTGATTAACAAGAGATATGTCCGGTTTTAGAAAGCATGGCCGAAAGTTAACCCGGTGTGCTGTCCATCTTTCCAGTGATCATATAGGTGAAGTATTTGCCGAAACCCGTGATATTTCTGAAACGGGGGTGTTTATTAACTGCAAAGACCTGCTTCAGGGGCTATGTGTAGGGGATAAACTTGAGGCCAAACTTTACTCTGAGTGTGATCACATCTTTCACGCCTGTATGCGCGTCATCCGCTTAACTGATGAAGGCGTTGGCTTGGCCTTTGATTAATCGCTATTTTTAATCTGGCTTTACTTCTACTGGTGTTGGGTTCTGTTCTCCATCCTGTTTGGGAGCCGGTTTCACTCGCTTGGGAATACCCGGTTCCAAACGGTTTGTTCTCATCATGTCCCTTAATTCTTCAATGTATGTCTCACCCCGTTCCGAGTAGCTGTTGAGTCCGGCCGCCAGTTTGTAGCCGGATATGGTTTGACCGTTTTGACTGAGCTCAGCACGAATTTTTCTCAATCCTTTATAAGCATTATGGGTATTGATGTTTCTGCAGTAGGATGCAATGGACTCGGCAGGAGAGTTAAATCGGCGAACTTCGTGAAATGCTTCTTCATCGCGAAGTTTGGGCACAATGCCGCAGCCTTTGGTAAAGCACCACTGACCGAATAAGTTGTTCCCTTCCCGCGCGAAGCGCGAGGTTCCCCAGGCAGATTCGTTTGCAGCCTGAGCAAGCACCAGTGATGGTGGGATGATGTTTACCTTTAGCATCAGCCGGTCAAATTGTTTTGCTGGCTCAAATTCCGGATCCACATCATATTTACTGAGTAAGTCGTCCAGTGCTGCTTGCTGTTTACTTGTAAGGTTGTTGGTTTGCTCCCAACTCTCTTTGATCTGGGTAAGTTGGTCGCGCTCGACTACGATTTGCGCATTTTCTGCTTCAATCAATGGTCGCAGATAGGCAAAGAATGCGGCTTTCTTTTCTTTTACGTTGGCATAGGTCGAGAAATCCGGAAGGTGAACTATTGGGCTAATGCTGGGTTTCCCGAGTAATGGTTGGTAACCGATGTGACTGGCAATGAATACGAATACCAGACAAGCAAATAAATAGGCGACAAGTACCACGCCGAAAAGCGTTTTGAGTGGTGAATGATTCATTACTTATAAATCCAGGGCTTTTTTCAAATCAGAAATGCGTTTTGTACTTTCTTCCCGGCTAACCGGTGTGTGCGTGTCGCTGGGGAGGGCGGGTACTGATGGTGCCTCGAATGATTTGCCAGCACTGATTTGAGCACAAATCTGCTCGTATTTTTCCTTAAATACCGGGAAAGCTGACGTTTCGGGGTTGTTCTGTAGAAAGAACCAGTCGGC
The DNA here is from genome assembly GCF_032773895.1 of Teredinibacter sp. KSP-S5-2. Lineage (NCBI taxonomy): Bacteria > Pseudomonadati > Pseudomonadota > Gammaproteobacteria > Cellvibrionales > Cellvibrionaceae > Teredinibacter > Teredinibacter sp. KSP-S5-2. The sequence continues at coordinate 4,894,070 of NZ_CP120416.1, forward strand.
CGCTTTACCCGCATGATATACCGCCGGATGACTCCATTGATAACCCGCTTTGGGTGAAGGAGCCTGGCAGGCCTCTATGTAGGCCTTATGGGCATCGGGTAAGGCGTTGTCGACGTGCAGTTTGCAATGCTTGAGCATGGTGTGCAGTGTGGGTAAAAACTCCGAAGTTTCAATCACGGACCTTGCTGCTTTCAGAATGGCTTCGGGCGAGTAACCTTTCATTGCATCCAGCCATAAGCGTTTGGTGACGTTGAGTTCTTTTTCGTCAGGAAAGGCTTTGTAGTACTGGTTATGGTAGTTACGTCGAAAGAGCGCAAAACTCTGATTAATGGCATCAATCAAAGCTTCCATCTGGGCGCTGCTATGAGTTTGCCCAGCTTCTGTCAGAGAGTTCTTCTTCAAGTGTTATATCCCGCGTAGACCTGTTTGGTATTGCGTTGCTGTCCTGTGCTTGGTTTTGCAGCTGGTGGCGTTTTGCCCACTGCCTTTTGGCATGCTGCAAAAAGCGCGTATTCCATGAGGTGTGTACCTGATTGGAGTCGCGCCAATAGATAATGAACTCAGGAATAAGTGTCCTGGCGAATTCTAAATCAATATTCGCCATATTCAATACATCATAAACTTCCGCTGAAGGTTGCCAATTCCCCGGAATGGGTTTGGGGTGTGTATTGTTTTCCACGGCAGAATTGTACCTGGCCCACTGTAAGCGAACGTGATCGTAAAACTTTCGATTCCAGTTGTCGTTAACTTCCCCTCTGTCCGTCCAGTAAAAAATAAATTCCGGTATCGCATCCTCGATAAACTCGCGGTTAATTCCTGCGTGATTAACCATAAATTCCCAGGCATCCTGGCTTGGTTGCCAGTCTTTAGTCATATGGCTCGGCTGCTTTCCCGTTGCCTGGCGGGCTTGAAAATCCCGCCATTTACGCAACACATGCTGAACGAATTTTGCGCCCCAGGATCGATGGGTTTCTTTGCGTTCCCGCCAATAGGTAACAAACTCCGGTACCAGATCCAGAGCAAAGCGGGACGGAATACTGTGTTGTGCTAACTGAGCGAGGTTATCGGCAGTGGGTTGCCAATGGCTGGGTATAAAATTTCTATGCGCAGCGTTTTCGGGCGTGGGCGTCGTATTGATAATTGGAATCGAAGATGTTGGGCGCGAACTGGCTTTTTCGTTAAACGCAAACTTTAAAACATCCGAACTTTCAAGCGTGGCGGAAGCTATGATGATGACGCCCTTTTCTCGTAAGTTGGTACTGACCCGCTGAACGTCTCGTACATCCCAAAAAGGCAATGCATGAATAACATCATTCCTCTGTATCTGATACCAGAGATAGCCGTTGTTGGGAGTGCCAGCAAGGTTGTGGGTTAAATCCGATAGTACGGTTAAGAGAACCGCTTCTTCCAAGCCGAGAGTGGCAGCGAGTGACGGGTAGACGAGTATGGGTTTTTCAGGAATCAGAGAACTCTTCATAAGGCTTGCATACTCTACTACCGATTTGCAGAAGTTGTATCGCTGTCTACAACTATTCTGCGGTTCATTTCAATGTCTTCTATAGTGAAAAATGAGGTTATTCGATTGATGTGAACGGATGCTAACCACACACCCTGCCAGGTTATCGGAGTGACCGCTGACCAAACAACAAACTGTAAAGGATAAGCGACGTCTATGAGGAAGCCCTGGATATATATAGCCGCTATTGTACTGACTCTTTTGTCGATTTTCACGGGATGCAGCAAAAGATCTGAAAAGGTTATCACGATAGGTATTAATCCCTGGCCAGGTTATGAGCTTCTTTATCTAGCTGGAGTCAAAGGTTTCTATCAGGAAGTTGGGCTAAATGTGAGGCTCGAGGAGTTGAGTTCGTTATCCGATACCATGAGAGCCTTTACTGCCGGTCGGGTTGACGGTTTTACCTCGACAATTGTCGAAGCTGTTCAATTAAAAATGCAGCCTGGACGGCAAGCTCAGATAGTTTTGGCTGCCGATTACAGTGATGGTGGTGACGTCATCATTTCCCGTAAAGAAATTCCCGATATAGCGAGCCTCAAAGGTAAACGTGTGGGCTGTGAGGTAATGGGGCTGGGGTTATTTGTTCTTGACCGGGCACTGGCCAAATCAGGAATGAGTATCTCGGATGTCAAGGTTGTGAATGCAGAGTTACTACGCGGGCAACAATTATTGGATAAGCAAGAGATTGATGCTTTTGTTGGTTATCCTCCGGAATCAATCAAGTTGATCCAGAATCCTGATTATCATGTGATTTTTTCCTCTTCAGAAACGCCCAAAGAAATCATTGATGTGGTGTCTATCAGTGAGAAAGTGTTGCAGGAAAATCCGGAATTTGTCGAAAAATTGCATCAGGTTTGGCAAAGGGCATATTCCTATACGCTTGAGTATCCCGAACAGGCGTATACGATTATGGCAGAGCGTGAACGTATTTCTGTGGAAGACTTTAAGCGAACTTTTGAAGAGGACTTGTATCTTCTTTCCTCTGATGAATCCAAAGAAATTCTCGGTAACCCCGAAGAGATTATCAGCAGTGCGGCAAGTATATGTAGTGCATTGAAAGACTTAAGGCGTTTTGTTGGAGAGTGTCAGAGTTTTGAAGATCTTATCTATCGTATAGACAATGGCTGATTCGAACGGGACTAAAAACGTATATGCATACTCAGCCGTTTTTTAAACGATCCCTTGTTATCAAATTGTGTGCACCTATCGTTCTGATAGGTGCTTTGCTCATGTCAGCTATTTATTTTGTCGTGCGAGCTGAGGGCTTGCATCTGGAAAAAAATAACGCCATTCAATTTGCCCAACTAGTGGTTGATGATTTAGTGGTAAGTGCGCAAATACATGGTAGTCAGCCAGATCTTATTCGTGTTGTTAACTCTCTCGGTGCTTTCAAGGCTGTTGAATTTCTGGCTTTAGTTGATAGGGATGGAAAAAAAGTCATTGCTTCAACAAAGAACAAATATATTGATGCCGATTTTGATGACTTGAAAGCCGGTATTGACGGTGTAACTCCATCGTCTGATAGTTGGTCAGAATCCGGTTTTTTAATTAGTCGTCATAATAATGAATATAGCTTTATTGCTGAATTTAATATTTATGACCCTGATTCGTTAGCTGTAAGAGTGCTTGATGTGATTTTGATTGTAAACTCTCATGAAGCAAGTATTGTTACGTCGAGAACTGTCAAAATAACCGGTTGGGTATTAATCGCAACAATATTAATTTTAGTATTAGGCTTCGTTGTTGTTATTCGGGCTGTCCTGCTGTTTAGAATTAATCAGTTAAAAGACTTGATTCGTAATGAAATGGATCAGCAGGACTTGATTAGCTCAAGTATTCATGTTGGGGATGAACTGGATCAAGTGAAAATCATGTTTTCTGAAATGCTTGGTGCCAAGAAAAATGCAGAACGGGAAAGGGAAAAAGCTCTGGAGGATGCGAGAAAAAATAGCCGGGCAAAAAGTAATTTTATCGCGAATATGTCCCATGAGCTGAGGACGCCATTGAATTCTGTTATAGGTTTTTCCAAACGAATTTTACGCACACAAACCAATTTGGATTCCCGCCAGCTTAAAGCAATTGAGTCAATTTATTCCAGTGGTCTTCACTTACTTGAATTGATTAATGATGTGTTGGATCTGTCAAAACTGGATGCAGGGCGTCTGGAAATAAATATTGAACAGTGCAACGTTTCTGATATCTGTCAGTCGCTGTATTCCAGTTTTTATGAGGAGGCGGATAAAAAAGACTTGTCTATTCGATTTTTAATTGCCAACAACGTTATTGGTATGGTGGACAAGCTGCGTTTCAAGCAGGTTGCGATTAATCTGATTAGTAATGCCATTAAATATACCGAGGAGGGCGAAGTAAATGTCCGTTTGGCAATGGAAGATGAGCAAACATTTAAGTTCTCTGTCACGGATACTGGTGTTGGTATAAGAAAAGAGGATCAGGAGCGTCTCTTCAAACGGTTTGAGCAGTTCAATGATCAAAGTCGGTTTCAGATCGGCCATGGAACCGGATTGGGTTTGTCGATTGTGGGGGAAATGGTTCAGCTCATGAAAGGTCGAGTATGCTTTGAATCAGAATATGGCCGTGGCAGTTGTTTCTGTGTGTTTCTTCCCGCTGTTCTCGTGGACAAACGATAGTCCTTTGTGTTTCTAGTCGAGGTGCTTTTCAATATCCCCTGAGTCAATTAAAGTGTTTCCTCCAGGCGTTCTCACAACGTATTCGAAAGTATCAAATAGAGTAATCATCTTTGGCTAAACAAAAAACAGCTTTTGTCTGTACTGAATGCGGCGCCGATTTTGCTAAATGGCAAGGGCAGTGTGCTGAGTGTGGACAATGGAATACCGTAAAAGAAGTCCGTTTAGGTTCCTCATCCCGACAAGCCGATTTTAAAGGCTATGCGGGTGGCGATCAGTCCTCCATTTCCGTGCTTTCGGATATTAAGTTAGAAGAGATGCCCAGGTTTTCCTCAGGTATGGAGGAGTTTGACCGAGTGCTTGGGGGTGGCTTTGTTCCCGGGTCTGTGGTGTTGATTGGCGGCCATCCAGGGGCGGGGAAATCGACCTTATTATTGCAGACCCTCTGTCAGCTGGCCAAACAGCAACTGGCTTTGTATGTGACGGGGGAGGAATCGCTTCAACAGGTTGCCATGCGAGCACAGCGTTTGGGGTTGCCTACAGATAAGTTGCAGATGATGTCTGCCACCGATGTCGATGCCATTGTGACAGGCGCACAGCGTGTTGTGCCTAAGGTGATGGTGGTGGATTCCATTCAGGTTATGCACCACGGAGAAATTCAGTCGGCTCCAGGCAGTGTATCTCAAGTCCGGGAATGCGCTGCGGTGCTAACCCGCTATGCCAAGCAATCCGGTACGGTGTTGATTCTGGTTGGTCATGTCACTAAAGAAGGCAGTCTTGCCGGCCCCAAGGTATTGGAGCATATGATCGATTGTTCGATTATGTTGGAAGGCTCTCATGACTCCCGTTTTCGCACATTACGCAGCCACAAAAACCGTTTTGGTGCGGTGAATGAGCTGGGTGTTTTTGGTATGACAGAGCAGGGGTTAAAAGAGGTCACTAATCCTTCCGCTATCTTTTTGCAGCGAGCCGATGAAATATCGGCGGGCTCGGTGGTGATGGTGGTATGGGAAGGTACACGGCCGCTGTTAGTCGAGATCCAGGCTTTGGTGGACTCATCGAGCCTGGGTAATCCAAGGCGTATTGCTGTGGGGCTAGATCAGAATCGACTGGCGATGCTTCTTGCGGTATTGCATCGACACGGCGGCATTATGATAGGTGATCAGGATGTCTTCGTGAATGTGGTTGGGGGTGTAAAAATTATTGAGACCAGCGCTGATCTAGCGTTGTTGTTAGCATTGGTTTCCAGTTTTCGTGATCAGGCGTTACCCAGAGATCTGGTGGTACTGGGAGAAGTGGGGTTGGCGGGTGAGATTCGACCTGTACCCAGCGGTCAGGAACGACTGAGGGAAGCTGCAAAACACGGCTTTAAAAAAGCGATAGTACCTGTGGCAAACGCTCCCCGTGAATCTATTCCCGGAATGGAGGTTGTTGCCATTCGCAAATTGGATGAGGCTCTGGAAGCGATATGATTGGCTCAGGCTTAAAATTCTAATGGGCTTAAATGGTCGATTAATTGCTTGAGTGCTTGCCGATCTTGTTCAGAATGGGGTTGGCATGACAGGCCGATATAATGTTCTTTGCTGTGTGCAATTTCTCCGTGCATTATCAGATTACTGCCGTCATTTAGTTCGAGGTGTAATGTGACCAGCGTTCCCTGGCGAATATCGTGAGGTTCGATTAACGCGATAAGTGCGCCGTTAATTGAAAGGTTGATAACGTACACGAACCAGTCCCCGGACGGGGTGACGAGGTTGCCTTGGGTGCGATAGTTGACGCGTTTGGAAGTACGTCTATCTGATGTTGACTCCGGTACTGCTTTACTCAAATCTCTTCCACTCTCTTCTGTTTTATCATAACCCCGTCGTTAACAGTTGGATTGAAGTAGTTCTGCGAGCACACGCTCTGAAGCGGATGGATCGTCGATATTCAGTTCTATTAACCTGCGTAAGTGTCCCAGGCTTTCAATGTCGACACCGACACAATGAAAGCCGAGCATTTCACTGCTACTGTGCGCCAGGTTGACCAGCATGTTTATCTGAGTGTCGTTGGAGAGCACAATTTCAATTGTGGCTGGTTCCGCAACATTTAATTCGTAGTGTGCGGGTGTTTCAACGAGGACGCCGTTGAGTGATATATCAATAATCTGGGTTGCGATTTTTTTAAAGCCCTGAGAAAGATATGCGTCGGCATTAAATTCGACACGCGTATATTTTCGTCGCTCAGCGGTATTTTCGGGCATAGGGGTAACTCAAATGATTAGATCCTATGCTGAGTTTAGACATGGCTGGCAGGCCTCGCCAAAAAAACCGCACAAAAACCCAATGTGATTGCTTGCTATCGTCAGCTGTTGAGCAAAATTGTACAGGATTGGTTCCTGCCCCTTTGTTTTGCTTGATACAGTTGTTGATCTGCTGCAGCGACCAGTTCTCTGGCGTTGGCCTCAGGAGAAATATTCATTACTGTGGCTGCGCCGACACTGATTGATACGTAAGCTGATACGTCCGAATCCGGGTGGGGGTAGTGTAAATCGTTTACTTCGGTAACGCAGCGCTTTGCCAATACTGAGATCCCTTCCAAGTCCACTTCGGGAGCGATAATGGCAAATTCTTCTCCGCCGTAACGAGCAACTTCGTCGGTTGACCTTTGCACCAATGACTCAAGCACCCGAGCTACCTTACGCAGGCAGTTATCTCCGGCAATATGTCCTAAGCTGTCGTTAAAACGTTTGAAAAAGTCGACATCGATCATGATCACGCTGAGTGGGCTGCCATTTCTTCTGGCTCGATTCCATTCATATTCCAAGCGCTCGTCGAACCGGCGTCTGTTATCTAATTCGGTAAGGCCGTCGACGTGGGAGATTTTGTCCAACAGTTCTGTTCGACGTTTTAATGCCATATGCGTTCTAACCCTGGCCTGGACAATGGCCGGTTGAAACGGTTTGCCGATGTAATCCACTGCGCCTAGCCGAAGACCTTTGATCTCTTCCTCGCTTTCAGTGCGGGAACTAATAAAAATGACTGGGATGTTCTTGAATTTGGGGTTTTCCTTAATGGCATAAATGACTTCATAGCCGTCCATATCAGGCATAACAATATCCAGCAACACCAAGTCGATGTTATTGGTCTCAAGTCGATGCAGGGCCTGTTGTCCGGATTTGGCAACAAGAACCAGATATTCTTCTCGCAATTGATTACTTAACAGTTGTAAGTTCGCTGGCTCATCGTCAACGATTAATACGGTCTGTTTCTGGTAGTGTCCGTCGTTATTTCCTGTCATCTTGCCAAGTTCTGATATTCGTTTTATCTCTGTATAAACGGTGAGAGTTTACTTGCTGCTTCATCAAGCTCAAACTCGTCAATAAGTAAGTTTAGCGGTTGTAAGCTTTCCTGATCCTCTATCGTCAATTGTTCCTGAATATCCTTCAACAGATTACCGCTATTGGCATCGCCATGTTTTAAGTGAGTTTGCAGGTTCACCAGTTGAGCTTGAACGGAAGTATCTGTGAGACGTTTTTCGCCGCATACACTCGTCTTATTGTTGTGTTCGAGTATTTCTAACAGAGTTCTTAGTGAGCGGGTGGCTTCAGCCAGTTTTTGTTCAAGCGCTTTCACCAGGCCTTTGTCGACACTCTTTGAATTTTCATCGCATACTTCGCAGAGCATTTGCGATGCGTCGTTCAACCCGTCAGCGCCAACGCTGCCTGCTACACCTTTGAGCGTGTGCACCCAACGATAAGCGGATTGCATGTCGTTGTCCAGAAGATGTTGTTTAAACTCCTCCACACCGTTTTCATAGCTGGATAGGAAGCGGTAAATAATTTTTTTAAACACTTCTTCGTTGTAACTTGCGTAGTAATAGCCTTCCTTGACATTAATTCCCGGTAAGGCCTCGGGCCATTCCTCCGGAAACTCTACTTCAAAGGAGGAGGATAGATGAGTCATAGAATTTTCTTCGTGGTTTTCGGTTGGCTCGGCGTTCGTCCAGTCTTTCAGGCATTGGTATAACGCGTAGGGATCAATCGGTTTGGATATATAATCATTCATCCCTGCTTCCAGGCATTTCTCCTTTTGGCCTGCCATCGCATGTGCTGTCATGGCAACGATGGGAATTTTTTTATCCGGATCACTTTTTCTGATAGTGCGTGTCGCGGTATACCCATCCATAACAGGCATTTGAATATCCATTAATATGATATCAAAGTCACGGTTCTTAACTGCGTGAACACACTCTAATCCATCGTTTACGATGGTGACTTCAGCTTCAATTGTTTCCAGAAGCTTCTTGGCCAGCACCTGATTTATTTCGTTATCTTCAACCAATAATACATTGAGGCCTTTTAATTTACTGAACTGTGACAGATCAATATTTATCCGGTCGAATACCGCGGACGAAGATGAACGATCATCGGATTTCTTGGCCAGAACATGGTCTAGTAAGCTGCGGGGGGTGATTGGTTTGGTAATTAAAGACGAAACTCCCACATCCTTTTCCTTTTCGCTCAGCATTGCGTTGCTGGAGTTGGCCATTAGAATAATTTGCGGCTTCACTTTGTCATGGCAGTGAATAATTGTTCGGCTCAAGCTGAGAAGATGTTTTGCCGTTTGTTTTCTATTTAATAAAACAAACTTGGGAGGCTTATTATTGCTGGCGAGTTTTTCCAGTGCCGTCAGGAAGTCGCGTTCTTCCTGGCAGCAGTCAACGTGCATCCCCCAGGTTGAGAGAATGGTTGCGATGGCGTTGGTGGTGCTTTGGTTTTTGTCCAGAACCAGAACGTGTTGTGATTTCAGCTCTTCTGTTGAAGCCGCGGAGCCAATACTTTGCTCTCCCGAATATCCGACTTTGATTGAAAAACTGAACGAGCTGCCATGATCCACTTTACTGTCTACGGATATTTCTCCCCGCATGAGTTGGACGAGTCGGCGACAGATTGCAAGCCCCAAACCGGTTCCGCCAAATCGACGTGTGGTCGATGTGTCTGCCTGGGAAAAAGCCTCAAACAAACGCTTCTGTTGGGCTGCGGTCATGCCTATGCCTGTATCTTCAATAGTGAAGTGGATGGTGGCTTCGTTATTATTTTTTTCTACCAGTTTACTGCTGATAATGACTTGCCCGCGTTCGGTGAACTTCACGGCGTTATCAGATAAATTCAGTAGTATTTGACCGATTCTTAACGGGTCGCCGCGTAAATCAAAGGGAATGTTGAGATCCGTTTGGTAAATAATCTCAATATCTTTGGACTCTGCTTTAAGCGATATCATTGCCGCCAGATTTTGCAAAACATTTTCCAGCGTGAATGGAACAACTTCGATATCCAGCTTGCCCGCTTCAATTTTGGAGAAGTCGAGAATGTCGTTAACAATAGTGAGAAGCGATTCTGCTGAAGTGCGAACTTTGGTTAAATAATCTTTTTGTTGATCATCCAGTGCCGTGCGCAGGGCCAGCCACGTCATCCCCAAAATAGCATTCATCGGTGTTCGCAGTTCGTGACTCATGTTTGCCAGGAAGTCACTCTTGGCTCGTGTTGCTGCTTCCGCTTGCTCTTTTGCTGCAAGCAATGCTTTTTCCATTTTGGCCCGATCGCTCATATCCCAGAGAGACCAAATGTAACCGGATTTCAAATCGTTGGGGTCAATAGGGCGATTGCCCGAAGCGGCACTAAATACTGTCCCATCCCGACGAACCATATTGACAGTTACTTCGTAACTTTGGGTATACGATACAACCCGGTCTATGGTCTCGGATATGAATTCATAAATTGCCGGATCTTCAAAGAGATTGATCGGGGAATGATAGAGAAGTTGCTCTTCGCTATAACCGAACATTTCAATGAACGCGGGGTTGACCTGTTGGATAAATCCGTCACCATCAAGCCGAGCGATGGCAACCGGTGAGTTATCCAGAATGGATTGCATATACTGACGGGCTTCATTGGCTTCTGCTGTTCTTTCTTCAACCCGCTCTTCCAGATCCGCCATGTAGTACTTCAATTCCTTCTCTGCATCCTGGCGTTTTATCAGGTGCTCTTTAATTGCCATAAGTTGATTGTTATAGCTTTGAATCAGTTGGCCGATTTCGTCTTTCTTATGACTGTCTGGAATAGTGATTTTTCGGTTGTCCGACCTTCTTGGGTCGAGTGAGGCCACCGCTTCCGTTACTCGTTTCAATGGTTGTGTAACCCTGAAATAAAACAGCGTCATGAGAATCAGGGATAACGCCAGGGTTTGAATAAAGGTCGCAACAAAAGTGGAAATGGAGTTTTCCAGAAAGTGTTTGCCTTCTTCGTAACTGTCGACAATGACAACCAGTTGGCCGAGAGAAGCCAGCTCAGATTCCGTTGCATAGGGGTTAATGAGTGACTGAGTTACCTGGTAGGGTTTGCCGAATAGTCTCTCGATAAGGGGGTTTTGTTTGGATGGATCAATTTTTTCTTCCGCTGCACCGATTACATCGTTGAAGCTGTCCACCAGAAACACTCGGGTGATACTGGGGTGTTTGATCATTCCCTCGGCTAATTCGTTGGCCAGTTCGGAGTCGATACTTTGAGTAATATGTGCGGCAGCACTCAGGTTACTGGTGATAATGGCTCGCACGGTTTCATCAATTGCGCGTCGAGTATCATCCAGGTCGGCACTGACTTCGCGTAAAGAAACAATCAAACCGAGAATCATGGCCACAATAATGGTCAGCCGTGCCTGTTTGTACGAAAGGCCATCAGTAAACTTGATTCTGCTGACTTCGGGTGCCATTAGATGTATCGGCTCCTGTTGTGATAATTCATTAAGCTATAACCGTCAGCCCTATCATATTGAAAGACGAACGGGGTTGCCGCTTATTTTTTATTGTTATCGGGCCTTCTAGCGCTGTGTATGATTAAACACCCTATCCTAAGTTCTTTGCAACAGGGGATGTTGGCAAGGAAATTGAATCTAAATGATTCGTGTTGTAGGAGGCTGAGATGGCTCTATGCTTACCTTAGCATCAAATATTTTATCTCGCATATGGCTTGCTGATAAGGATAGGTTTGGCGTTTTACGAGAATTGAAGGACTGTATGATTGATATTGCCTTGATTCTGTAGAGGAACTGCCGGGGTTGTGATTGATTTGGACTGTGTGGCTTGCAGTTGTTTTGTATTTATAAGCTTTTTGCAACGGCAAGCCAGGGTTTATGCCTTACTCTTTTTCGAGCCCTAAAGGTACCCAGTCCTTGACTCGAGCGTTAAATATTCCTGCTTGTTCATAGGCTTTTGATACTCGGCCCGATTCCCGCAAGATTTTTATCCCCTTATTCAGTGCTTCAAATAGCTCTGGTCCGTTGGGATGTTTTTTGGATATAACAAAATGACGACTGCCGGGTAATGCCAGTTTCAGGTTTGGGATGGGAACGAGGTTATGGCCTTCCCACATTAATCGCATCTCAGGGCCCGGTTGGAAATGGGAGAGAATGAAATCGGCTTGTTGATTTTTCACCATTTTGATCATGTATATCCAACTGGCGACATGGTAAACCTTTTTCAGCCCAATGCTATTCAACGCCTTCCAATCCTGCACCCAGGTATTATTGGAGGTTGCGGTAAGTTCACCTAAGCTGTCGGCTGTAGCCGATAATGCTTTTTTATTGTCTGGTGATGTGTATAGGCCAACAAAGTATTCGTTTTTACGAATTACTGGGTCGGAAATGAGTAAGTCGTTTTGGTGTGGAAGAAAATCGTCTAGATAAAAGGCTTCTGTGTAGGCCAGCGCTTTTCCCGAAAGCAAAAGATATAACTTATTGTCGTAATCTATCCGTTCACTGGCGAGTTTGATTTTTTTATCAAACCCCCCTAATGCCAATGCCTGTTCAAACAATAAGGTTTCCGTAACTGAACGGGAAGAATGAAGAGAGTTCAGTGTGTAGTCATTAATGTCTACTTTATTTCTTCCCGCGATAAAGTCGTCATAGATTTCCATTACACCTGAATTGGCGTAGATGATTAATGGCTGTTGACTGTAACTGGGTAGACTGAATAAAAACAGGAATACAAAACATGCATACAGATATTTGTTATGCGGGGAATTCAATTTTGAGCTAAGAGAGAGAAACATAATTATTGGCCAATAAGTTGTATTGGAAAAAGAAACTTATTTTGGTTTCAGTCTACCACTTTATCCCACCCTGTGACGTTTTTCATCCAGATGGTGCGGACGCATTTAGCGTTCCTTAAGTATACGTAGACCAGAATGGCCGGGGAAAGTTTACCAGCCCCGGAGTGGGGCTGGTGGAGAGAGGAGGATTAGGTTTTGATAGGTTTGTACTTCATTCGCTTAGGTTGGGCATTTTCTCCTTTGCGGGCAATGAAGTCTTCGTGGTATTCGGTGAAGTTTCCTTCGAAGAACACGGTATCACTATCTCCCTCGTAGGCCAGTATATGGGTGGCAACCCGATCCAGGAACCAGCGGTCATGGGAAATGATCAATGCACAGCCTGGGAAGGCCAGAATGGCTTCTTCCAGTGCCCGTAAGGTTTCCACATCCAAATCGTTGGAAGGTTCATCGAGTAGCAATACGTTTGCGCCCTGTTTAAGGGTATTGGCTAAATGTAAGCGGCCGCGCTCACCACCGGAAAGGTCGCCCACGCGTTTTTGCTGATCGGTCCCCTTAAAGTTAAAGCGCCCGACATAAGCTCGGGAACTGACTTCGTAGTTACCGATTTTGAGGATGTCCTGGCCACCGGAAATGGCTTCCCATACGCTTTTGTTATCGTCCAGGTTTTCCCGGCCCTGCTCAACATAGGCCACGTTCACGGTTTCACCTATATCGATAGTGCCGCTATCTGGTTGCTCATTACCGGTAATCATACGGAATAGTGTGGATTTACCCGCGCCGTTACCGCCCACAATGCCAACAATAGCGCCTTTGGGGATGGAGAAGGTCAGGTTGTCTATGAGCAGTCGATCGCCGTAGCCTTTGGTTACGCCGTTAAACTCAATCACTTTGTCGCCGAGTCTGTCTCCGGGTGGAATATAGATCTCATTGGTTTCATTTCGCTCCTGAAACTCTTGAGATTGCATTTCCTCGAAGCGGGCAATACGCGCTTTATTCTTGGCTTGTCGGCCTTTCGGGTTTTTGCGTACCCATTCCAGTTCGGCTTCGATGGCTTTTTTGCGCGAGGCTTCAGTGCGTTCCTCCTGGGCTAAACGTGCTTCTTTCGCTTCCAGCCAGGTGGAGTAGTTGCCCTCGTATGGAATACCGTAGCCTCTATCCAGTTCCAGAATCCAGCCGGCAGCATTGTCGAGGAAGTAGCGGTCATGGGTAATCGCCACCACAGTTCCTGAGAACTCTTGTAGGAACTTTTCTAACCAGAATACCGATTCGGCATCCAAGTGGTTGGTAGGTTCGTCGAGTAACAGCATGTCCGGGCGGGAAAGCAATAAGCGACACAATGCAACGCGGCGTTTTTCACCGCCGGAAAGTTTGGTTACGTCTGCATCCCAGGCGGGAAGGCGCAAAGCATCGGCAGCGACCTCCAGGCGGTGATCCAGATTGTGGGCATCCCAGGCTTCAATGATGTTTTCCAGTTCGCCCTGTTTTTTGGCCAGGGCATCAAAATCGGCGTCAGGTTCGGCATAGGCGGCGTAAACAGCGTCAAGACCTTTTAGTGCATCCACCGCTTCCTGGACACCTTCTTCGACATTGCCGCGGACATCTTTGTCCGGGTTCAGAGCCGGTTCCTGTGGCAAATAGCCCACTTTGATGTCCGGCATAGGGCGGGCTTCACCAATATAGTCCGTATCAACCCCCGCCATAATGCGCAATAAAGTGGATTTCCCGGAGCCGTTAAGGCCTAGAACACCAATTTTGGCGCCCGGAAAAAACGAGAGCGAAATGTCTTTTAGAATTTCGCGTTTTGGAGGAACGATTTTCCCCACTCGGTTCATCGTATAGACGTACTGAGCCATAAAGTGTTTTACCTTGCGTTGTAGAAGGGGCTGCCAAAGGTTTTTCTGGACTCTGGCGTAACCAAATGAGACTAGATTTTGGTGAGGCAATTTACTGCAAGGGCATCAGAAATTCAAACGCCTTTGGCGGATTTAAGCGATTGATTTTCCTCTTTATTGAGGCGTGAGTTGTTGATCTGATTGGTGTACAATTTCGCCTCTTTTTTCTCGCAGCTCATAGCCGCACTTCCTGCGTATTTTTATCTTGAGGATATCCATGTTTGATCAGAACCAAACCATAGCTGATTTTGACCCTGAAATTTGGCAAGCGATTCAGAACGAGGGCACTCGTCAAGAAGAGCATATCGAATTAATCGCCTCTGAAAACTATACCAGCCCGTTAGTGATGGCGGCTCAGGGGACCAAGTTAACCAACAAGTACGCGGAAGGTTACCCGAATAAGCGTTATTACGGTGGCTGCGAGTACGTTGACCAGGCTGAAGCGCTGGCCATTGAGCGTGCAAAAGAGCTGTTTGGTGCAGACTATGCAAACGTTCAGCCTCACTCTGGTTCTCAAGCCAACTCCGCTGTTTACCAGGCTTTGGTTTCTCCAGGCGATACCGTACTTGGTATGAGCCTGGATGCCGGTGGTCACCTGACTCACGGTGCCAAGCCAAACTTCTCCGGTAAAATTTATAACGCTGTTCAATATGGTTTGAACCCTGAAACCGGCCTGCTTGACTACGACGCAATTGAAGCCCTGGCTGTTGAACACAAGCCAAAAATGATTGTTGCCGGTTTCTCTGCCTATTCCGGTATTGTTGATTGGCAGCGTTTTCGTGAAATTGCAGATAAAGTGGGCGCATACCTGTTTGTAGACATGGCCCATGTTGCCGGCTTGGTTGCTGCGGGCGTTTACCCATCTCCAGTTCAAATTGCTGACGTAACTACCACGACTACCCACAAAACATTGCGTGGTCCTCGTGGCGGTATCATCCTTGCCAAAGCCAACGAAGAAATTGAGAAAAAGCTTAACTCCGCAGTATTTCCTGGTGGTCAGGGTGGCCCATTAATGCACGTTATTGCAGCCAAAGCGATTAGCTTCAAAGAAGCAATGAGCGATGACTACAAAGCCTACCAAAAGCAAGTCGTTAAAAATGCGCAAGCAATGGCAGAAACCTTTATCGAGCGTGGAATTAAAATTGTTTCTGGCGGTACTCAAAACCACTTGATGCTGGTTGACCTGATTGGCAAAGAGTACACAGGTAAAGATGCTGACGCCGCATTGGGTGCAGCAAACATTACTGTAAACAAAAACGCCGTTCCAAATGATCCTCGTTCACCGTTTGTTACTTCTGGTTTGCGTGTGGGTACGCCTGCGGTTACCACTCGTGGCTTTAAAGAAGAGGAATGTAAGCAATTGGCCGGTTGGATGTGTGATGTATTGGACGGCCTTGAAGCGGGTAATGCGGATGCAGTTATCGAAGAAGTGAAAGCGAAAGTGCTTGATATCTGTTCTCGTTTCCCGGTTTACGGTAAGTAATTAGCTTATCTTGCGGCGCTCTCATCGCGGTATGGGAAGCGCCGCTTCTATTTTTTTGCCTTCATTTGAGGGTGGGTAAGATGAGATGCTCCATGGATTGTTTCTGTGCGGGTATCGTTCTATCAATAGTGAGATATCGCGATGCATTGTCCTTTTTGCCAAGAAACTGATACCAAAGTGATTGATTCGCGCCTGGTGGCTGATGGCGGTCAGGTCAGAAGACGCAGGGAGTGTTTATCATGCAAAGAGCGATTTACCACGTTTGAGATTGCCGAACTCTTGATGCCAAAAATCATCAAGCAGGATGGCAAGCGTGAGCCCTTTAATGAAGACAAGCTGCGCAATGGTTTTCAGCGGGCATTGGAAAAGCGCCCTGTGAGCGTAGAAGACATTGAATCGGCTATCAATAACGTCAAGATTTACTTGCAGGCATTAGGTGAGAGGGAAGTGGATTCTCGGGTTGTTGGCGAAAAGGTTATGGACGAACTGCGCAGCCTGGATCAGGTTGCTTATGTGCGTTTTGCGTCTGTATATCGAAGCTTTCAGGACATCAGCGAGTTTCAGGAAGAAATCAATCGTCTGCAGAAAAAGCACGAGCAAATTGGCGATATTAATTCGTGAGTGCTCAAGACATCGAATACATGGCCCGTGCCATTCAGCTGGCGCGAAAAGGCCTCTATACCACCACTCCCAATCCCCGTGTCGGTTGCGTCATTGTTAATGACGGTCAAGTTTTTGGTGAGGGCTACCACCAGATTGCCGGGCAGGCTCATGCTGAAATTAATGCGCTGAATTCTGCCGGCGAAAATGCTCGGGGTGGGTGTGCTTACGTCACTCTTGAACCTTGCAGTCATACCGGTAAAACAGGCCCGTGTTCGGACGCATTAATTCAGGCGGGAATCAACCGAGTGGTTTTTGGCATGGAAGACCCTAACCCTTTGGTTGCGGGGCGTGGTTTGGAAAAATTATCCGATGCAGGCATTGAGGTTGTGGGGCCGGTTTTGGAGGACGAGGCCAGAGCCCTGAACCTCGGTTTTATCAAACGAATGCAGAGAAAACTCCCCTATGTTCGCTGCAAATTAGCCATGAGCCTGGACGGACGAACAGCCATGGCCAGTGGTGAGAGTAAGTGGATTACTGGACCAGCTGCACGAGAAGATGTACAGCGTTTGAGAGCGCAAAGCTGCGCCATTGTTACCGGTGTTGGAACCGTTATTCATGATGAACCGGCGATGACGGTTCGACTGTCTGGTGAGGATCGCCAGCCTCTGCGGGTGGTGGTGGACAGCCATAACCGAAGTTCTGAAGATGCTGAGATCTTACAGCAACCGGGGAAAACCATTATTGCCTGCTCAGAAAATGCTGCGTGTCCAGCATCGAGCAAAAAAGTGTTTTGGCCGATGTCGGAAAAAAACGGTCAGGTGAATTTGCTGCGCTTGCTGATGAAGTTGGCGGAAGAAGGGTGCAACGAAGTATTGGTTGAAGCGGGTGCGACGCTTTCAGGAGCGTTTTTGTCAGCCGGGCTGGTAGACGAAATTATCGTCTATATGGCGCCAAAGCTTTTGGGCTCATCTGCCCGACCATTATTCGAGTTGCCCATTAATACCATGGCAGGGCAGTTGGCCGTTTCCATAAAAGATATTCGTGCAGTAGGTTGTGATTGGAAAATTACTGCGGTTCCTGATCCGGACGCATAGGAATCTGATTTATTACTGCGACACAAGTGGTTAGAAGCTTGAGTGGATCTTCACCTTAAGCCACATGATATAGAGAGTTGAAATTGTGTTTACCGGAATTATTCAAGCAACAGGTGAAATCGTTTCCGCGCAAAAAAAAGACGGAGACTTAAGACTTCATGTTCAATCCCAATCGATGGATTGGTCCGATGTCGCATTGGGGGATTCCATTGCAACGAATGGCGTTTGTTTAACGGCTGTAGAGTTGCCGGGTAATGGTTTTGTTGCGGATGTTTCCGTCGAAACTCTGGACCTGACTTGTGCCCAGTATTGGAAGGCCGGGACTCGGGTAAACCTTGAAAAAGCCCTCACCCCTGAATCACGTTTGGGTGGGCATATTGTCAGCGGCCATGTGGATGGGGTTGGGGAGGTGATCTCCCGTGCGCCGGATGCCCGATCTGAGCGTTTTCAGATACGCGCGCCAAAAGAGCTGGCGAAATACATCGCGCACAAGGGTTCTATTACTGTAGATGGCACAAGCTTGACGGTGAATAAAGTCAGCGGGGCGGTTTTTGATTTAAATATCGTGCCACATACCTTGCAAGAAACCATTATGGCCACATACAGTGAGGGCACCAAAGTAAACCTCGAAGTTGACGTGATTGCACGATACCTGGAGCGATTACTATTGGGCGAAAAAGCCGCAGAACCCGGTGAGCAAACACTTTCTATGGCTTTCCTGGCAGAGCACGGTTTTGTTAAGTAGGTATGTCCAAGTAAAACCATTTTTCGCATGAGAAAATTATGAAACTCAATACCACTGAAGAGCTGATCGAAGATATCCGTCTGGGCAAAATGGTTATCTTGATGGATGATGAAGACCGTGAAAATGAAGGGGATCTCATCATCGCTGCGGATCAGGTGCGGGCTGAAGATATCAATTTTATGGCCAAATACGCGCGAGGTCTGATTTGTCTGACCTTAACCGAGAAGCGTTGCCGGCAACTTGACTTACCCATTATGGTGCGGGATAACCGTTCATCACACTCCACCAATTTCACCGTTTCAATTGAAGCGGCCGAAGGGGTAACAACCGGTATCTCCGCTGCGGATCGAGCAAAAACTATTCGTGCTGCCGTCGCCAAAGATGCTAGGCCTTCCGATATTGTTCAGCCGGGTCATATCTTCCCCATCATGGCGCAGGAAGGGGGGGTGCTAAGTCGTGCTGGGCATACCGAAGCCGGTTGTGATTTGGCCAAGCTGGCGAACCACGAGCCGGCTGCAGCGATCATTGAAATTATGAATGAAGACGGCACTATGGCGCGCCGTCCAGACTTGGAAAAATTTGCCCAAACCCACGGGCTGAAAATCGGTACAATTGCCGACCTGATTCAGTACCGTGTTGAGCATGAAAAGACGGTGGAGTGCATTAGCGAGCGAAAGGTTACCACCGTGTACGGTGAGTTTATACTGAAGACCTTCCTCGAGACCGCGCGCAACGAAAAGCATTTTGCTTTAATCAAAGGGGATATTGACCCGGAAACTCCGACGCTGGTACGGGTGCATGTCAGTAACACCTCACGGGATGTCCTGGCTATTCAAAGCCCTGAGCAGGAATCGCCAAGCTGGAACTGTCAGGCAGCAATTGCCAAGGTGGCAGCGGAAGGTTCTGGTATCGTTGTGCTTATTTGCCACAATGAAACAGCAGAAGAAATTGAAGAGAGCATTGACTGGGTTATGTCCGGCAAGGCACTCAAACCCAAAGGCGATGCGGCTTACAAACAGGTTGGCACCGGCTCACAGATTTTGCGTGAGTTAGGCGTCAAGAAAATGCGTTTAATGAGCGCACCCTTTAAATTTAACGCACTTTCAGGCTTTAACCTGGAAGTCACTGAATACGTAAAAAACGAGAAATAGACAACGGATAAGTAACATGGCGATAAACGTAATTGAAGGCGATTTTCAGTCGGTCAGTGGTAAATACGCGCTACTGGTTAGCCGGTGGAATAGTTTTGTTGTTGAACACTTGAAAGAAGGCGCTCTGGATACCTTACGTCGCCAAGGTGTTACTGACGACGATATCGAAATTATTTATGCCCCGGGCGCGTTTGAGTTTCCGTTGGCTGCGCAGAAACTGGCGGAATCCAAAAAATACGATGCGATTATCGCGTTAGGCGCAGTTATTCGTGGAGGAACACCGCACTTTGATTATGTGGCCGGTGAATGTACCAAGGGTCTGGCCCAGGTTTCATTAAATACTGGCATCCCAGTGACATTCGGTGTGTTGACTGTAGACAGCATTGAGCAGGCGATTGAACGTTCCGGCACCAAGGCCGGTAATAAGGGAGCTGAAGCCGCGCACACTGCGTTGGAAATGGTTTCTCTGATTAAGAAGCTATAAAAGGTAGATTTTTGTGAGTATGAAACTGACGGCTGCAACTCGCAGTCGAGCGCGACATTATGCCATGCAAGCCATATATCAATGGCAAATGACAGGTAATCCTTTGAACGTTATCGAAGCGGAATTTCACACCGATAATGACATGTCCAAAGTGGATACCGAATACTTTCACGAGCTATTTCATGGCGTGGCCGCGCAGAAATCGGAACTGGACGCGCTGTTTCAGCCGCACTTAAAAAACATGGTAATAGACCAATTGGATCCGGTCACTATGGCGCTTTTGCGTTTGTCCACCTATGAGTTAAAGCACCGGATTGATGTTCCTTATAAAGTTGTAATTAACGAGTCACTCAACTTGGCCAAGAAGTTTGGTGCCGAGGACAGCCACAAATTTATCAATGGTGTGCTGGACAAAACTGCAGCCCAATTGCGTGCTGCGGAAGTCGGCGCAGGCAAATAGGTACGGCGGGGCTGTGGAAGAGTTTTCGTTAATCCATCGCTATTTTCGTCAACAGGCAGAAAAGGCACCGTTTAAGTCGGAACAGGTTGTTCTTGGCATTGGGGATGATGGCTCGGTTTTATCCATCGCGCCCGGGCAGCAGCTTGTTGTTTCCGTAGATACTTTGGTTGAAGGCGTACACTTCCTGGCATCGGCAGATGCTTTCGACATTGGTACCCGAGCCATGTGCGTGGCGCTGAGCGACCTTGCTGCTATGGGCGCTGAGCCGATTGGCGTGACAATTGCCCTGACGTTACCCAAAGCGGAAGAGTCCTGGCTTGAGGGTTTCAGCGCGGGCGTGTTTTCCGTATTGAATGAATACGAGTGTCCGCTTATCGGTGGTGATACCACGCGGGGGCCGTTATCTGTTGGTGTGCAGGTGATGGGCGTTGTGTCTGCGGGTGGGGCGGTGCCCCGGTCTGGAGCACAACCGGGTGATCATATTTATGTCAGTGGAACGCTTGGCGATAGTGCTGCAGCACTTTCAGTGTTAATGAAGCAACAAGCGTGGTCGTCGGAACCGGTAGAGCAGTTTTTAAAAGTTCGATATTACCGGCCGACCCCCAGATTTGATGTTGCCCGTGAACTGCTGAAATACGCTAACGCAGCGATTGATGTCTCCGATGGATTGTATGCGGATTTGCGGCATATCTGTGATGCGAGTAGTGTAAAAGCTGTACTTGATGTTGACCTGTTACCGCTTGGGCAATGGCCTCTGGACTTATACGGCCGTGAACAAATGCGACAATGGGCGTTAACCGGTGGCGATGATTATCAGATATGTTTTACCGTGCCCGAAGACAAGCAGCAGAAAATGCTTGATAGCGCAGAGCAAAACAATATGCGTTTAACCAAAATTGGCGAAATCCAAAGTGGGAATGGCATAGAACTTGTCGGACAGGATTTACCGGATTCCCTAAAAACGATGGGGTACAACCATTTTGCTTAATCCCAGTGTGTCCACTGTTTTCCGAGACCCAAGGATGTTATTGGCCTTTGGTTTTGGTTCAGGTTTGTCGCCTGTTGTGCCAGGCACATGCGGAACAGTTGTGGCAGGAGCCCTGTATTTACTTATCGCGCAATTACCTCTATGGCTCTATGGCGCAATCACCCTCCTTTCAATTCCTATAGGCAATTATTTGTGTGGTTACGCGTCCAAAACGTTGGGGGTGCATGACCATAAAGGCATTGTTTGGGATGAATTTACCGGTTTCTGGATTACGTTATTTGCTGTGCCCTGTGTAACGACACAGGGAATTAACTGGCCGCTTTTGGCCGTTGCTTTTGTGCTTTTTCGTTTTTTTGACATGGTAAAACCCTGGCCGATTAGTTGGGCGGATAAAAAAGTTCACGGTGGTTTCGGTATCATGCTTGACGATATTCTCGCCGGAGTATTTGCCTGGATAGCCTTGTATCTACTTATGACCCTGGGATGGGTTTAGGGAGTGTGAGATGAAACTGTCGGTATCAATTATTGTTACTGCAGTATTGCTCTTAGGGGGAATTAATCAGGCTTTTGCCGAATTGGACATGGTCGTAAAAGGCTTGTTCAAGAATGGCGCCATTATTGTTGTGAATGGTAAACAGCGGCTGGTTAAAAAAGGAAAGTCGACCCCGGAAGGGATTTTATTGGTGGATGCCAATAGCCAGTTTGCCCTGGTGGAAATCGATGGTAAACAGAAAAAGTTATACCTGTCTAAACAAATAGCCAGTGAATTTTCCCAGGCAGAAAAAAAAGAAGTGAGAATAAATAGCGGTAGCAATGGCCACTATTACACTCGTGGCTATATTAACGGCAAAGCTGTGGAGTTTGTGGTTGATACTGGTGCAAGCACTATCGCCTTAAATTCTGATGTGGCGAATTATCTCGGCGTTCGCTATGAACTTGGCCGGCGTTTAAATGTTGAGACCGCCAGTGGAATTGTCCCCGGATTTAAAGTGAATTTGCTCAGTGTGGCAATTGGGGACATCAAAGTTGAGAATGTTGAAGCCATAGTAACAGAGGGCGGCTTCCCATCTGATATTTTATTGGGAAATACGTTTCTAAGCCGAATTGATTATGCAGTTGAAAGCGGTGTGCTTATTCTGCAAACAAAATACTAAGCGTAAGGTTTTTGTGTGTCGATAAAATATGTAGAGTCATCCAAGTTGCCCACTTCCTGGGGGACTTTTGAAATGCACGGTTTTGCTGATGATGAGGCCGACAAAGAACATGTTGTGCTGACCATGGGAAACCTTAAAGCTGATGAGCCGTTGTTGATTCGTGTGCATTCAGAGTGTTTGACTGGAGATGCTTTATTTTCGTTGCGTTGTGATTGTGGCGCGCAACTTCAATCCGCAATGCATAAAATTGCTGTGGCCGGGCGTGGCGCTATTTTTTATCTTCGGCAGGAAGGGCGAGGTATTGGCTTACTCAATAAAATCCGTGCTTATAAATTACAGGATCAAGGTGCGGACACTGTCGAAGCCAATGAACAGTTGGGTTTTGGTGCGGACATGCGGGATTATTCCATTCTGAAGCCCATGTTCGAAACCCTGGGAATTAAGCAAGTCAAATTGATGACAAATAACCCCAGGAAAGTTAAGGCGTTGCAGGAAATCGGTATTGACGTGGTTGAACGCATTCAACACGAGACAGGACGTAACCCCCATAACGCCCATTACCTGCAGACAAAAAAAGGTAAGCTTGGCCATTTGTTTGAAGAAGGGGAATAACTCCCTTTCTATCAACTATACTTTTTGTGGCGAGAGTAATCATTATTACGCATGCCATGAAAAATAGACCGGTTAGTCTTTCTTGGATCACCTTCTTTTATGTTGCCGCACTCAGTCTTGTGGCAGCTATTATTGTCGTTAATTTCTTTGTTGTTGCCAATATTCTGGAAAGCAACAAAAGCGCATCTCTTATTATTAATCTCGCCGGTCGGCAGCGAATGTTGTCGCAAAAAATATTTTTAGATGTAGAGCGTCGATATCAATCGTCGGATGATGATTTATCCTTGAGCCAATTGGATGAATTGGTGAAAGAAATGGAAATGGTCCATGTTGGACTAATTAATGGCGATAAAACTATCGGTTTGCCGGAAGGCTCGGAAAGTGTAAGAGAATATTATTTTTCCGATCAAATCGGTTTTAATGAGTTGGTACAAAGCTTTTTTCAGCAGATTAAAACGTTTAAGCAGCAGGCGTCTGATAATAATACCAATCTGAAAGTGACCTATACCGATCTGCGTGAGATTGAAGATGGACTGCTGAAAAAGTTGGATGACCTCGTATTACTTCTGCAGCAAGAGGCTGAAGATGATGTGGAGCATATCAAAACCATTGAATCGTCATTGTTTGTTTTTGCCCTTCTGGTTTTGCTGTTTGAAGCGCTGTTCATCTTTCGCCCCCTTTCCCGGCAGATTCTTGCGTATGTTGCCAAAATTGAGCTGCATCGAAGAGAGTTAGTCATGCTGGCCAGTACGCGTAGCCAGTTCCTGAAAAATACTTCTCATATTCTTCGTACTTCGTTAAATCATATTTATGGTTTTTGCAGCTATTTGTATGCCCGTGATCAAAATCGGTTTTCTGAACGGGAAAGGTTTGCGGTGGAAAAAATTTACGAGGGAAGTCGTTATATGAAGGACAGTCTTGATGATTTTTACGAGCTCGCCAATCTTGAAGAGAGAGACAGAGGTGGGTTGATTAAACAGTCAGAGCTTGGTGAACTTTTCCATGAGATGGGGTTCGATTTGACGGAACTTGGTGAGTGTGGGGTGAGCGAATTTTTGCGTCTGGAAAGAAGCCATATACAACTCATGCTCAAAACTCTTGTTCGTATTGTTAAAGGTGGGAATGCTGCTTTGACGGCAAGTTTTTCTTCGGGAAAAGACTCAAATACTCTGACAATTGTTTTGATTTCAAAGGAAAGGCTTGGGTATTTGGATGTTGACCATAAGGATTCTAAACATCTTCTGTTGGAAGGGTTTGCTAATTTTTATGCCGGTGAATTTGTGGAATATAAGCAGGATAGTGGCTATAAATGGA
The DNA here is from genome assembly GCF_032773895.1 of Teredinibacter sp. KSP-S5-2. Taxonomy (NCBI): domain Bacteria; kingdom Pseudomonadati; phylum Pseudomonadota; class Gammaproteobacteria; order Cellvibrionales; family Cellvibrionaceae; genus Teredinibacter; species Teredinibacter sp. KSP-S5-2. Next base: position 4,918,297 of record NZ_CP120416.1, read on the forward strand.
TTATGACCTTGAAATGCTAAGTTCCGTTATTCCTGAGAAACGTCGGTTGTGGCTAAACCTGGAAAGCAAAAAAAGATACTGTTCTACTCTCCTGACCCGATAAAGTTTGCTATACGCAAGGCGTTATTTCAGTGTTTGCAGCAAATGCAAAATAATGAACTTGGTGTGATGTTTGGGCGTGATAATAAACCTGTTCATCAATTTCGAGTTGGTTTACGCCGGTTGCGATTTGCCATTGCTTTGGTTGATTCGAATACACTTTTCCCGAATTCTTTGCTTGAAGATATTCGCTGGATTGGATGCAGTTTAGGAAAAGTCAGGGATTTTGAGGTGCTCGCTGAATCTATCAAGAAGATGGCGTTGACGGGAGGTGGTTGTGATGATGTGTTGGATTTTGTTCAAGGCAAAGCAGAAAAATTACGAAAATCCATGGTCGGATGTTTGTCATCAGCAAGATATCACCAACTAATTTTAAATGCCCAACGCGGAGCCTATGAGCTTGACCTTAATACTAAAGGTGATGGTGATTCTTCTCGCAATTTTGCATGTGAATTGTTGAGAGAAAATCACTGGCATTTACTGGCTCAGTTGAGAAAGTTGGATGAACTGTCGGAAAAGCGTCGGCATAAATTAAGGATTGAAATAAAACGCCAGCGTTTTGTGATGGAATTTATTTTATCTGAAACGGAAAGCGAATATTTTTATTTGTTGTCCAGGCTACAGCGAGGCTTGGGGGACTTAAATGATAATGCGGTTGCCTGCAGATTGGTGAAGAAAATATTCAGAACCAAGAATTTCCCTGTCGAAGTGGAATCCGTCATTATTCAAGCGCTGAGCGAAAAAGATTTAAGTGACTTCGAGTATACCAAAGAAAAATACCGTCAGTTTCTAACTCAAACGCCTGATTTTTTAATGAACTAATTCAGATTTGCGGCACTGGGTTGGGTTGTTGCCAAGCGCATCCGAATTTTTTGTACCCAACCTTGAATGTTGCTTTCAATTCCGGACACGTCTAGCCCCGCGTCTGCCAATAGTTCTTCACGTTTACCATGATCCAGATAGCTGTCTGGTAGGCCAATGGGTAGCACGGGTAATGCTATTCCCTGTGTCATAAGTAACTCTATGACTCCTGAACCTGCGCCCCCTGCAATGGCATTTTCTTCCAGTGTCACGATGTGAGCGTGTTTTTCCGCCATTTCCAAAATGAGTTCAGCATCAAGCGGTTTTACCCAGCGCATATCGCACACCGTGTAGTTGTATTGCTCCGCGACTTTTAATGCTTCTGGCAATAGCACGCCAAAATTAAGAATGCATACCCCCTGGCCTTCACGAATGACTTTGCCTTTGCCGACTGGGTATTGCAGGTTCTCTGCAATGATTGTTTGTCCTGTGCCTGTACCTCTGGGGTATCGTACTGCTGCGGGGCCTTGATGATGGTATGCAGAGAAGAGAAGCTGACGGCATTCATTTTCATCACTGGGCGAGGCTATAACCATGTTGGGTATGCAGCGCAGATAGGAAATATCGAAACTTCCCGCGTGGGTTGGTCCGTCTTCACCAACCACGCCAGCGCGATCAATGGCAAAGGTCACATTGAGATCTTGCAGGGCAACGTCATGAACCAATTGATCGTAGGCTCGTTGTAAAAACGTGGAGTATATGGCGACAACTGGCTTAAATTCCTCGCAGGCCAAACCCGCTGCCAGGGTAACGGCGTGTTGTTCGGCTATGGCGACGTCGTGGTATTGCTCCGGAAAGCGCTCGGCGAATTCGACCATGCCGGAGCCTTCGCACATCGCTGGTGTAATGCCGATTAAGTGCGGATCGCCTTGTGCGACATCGCACAACCAATCGCCAAATACATCTTGATACTTTTTCTTTTTGGGGCCGGTAGCAACTTGAACTTTAGGATTGGGTTCAATTTTATTTAAGGCGTGATAACCAACGGGATCATCTTCTGCGGGGGTATAACCTTTACCTTTACGCGTGATTATGTGTAAAAGTTTTGGGCCTTTAATTTCCAGCATATTGCCAATATCGTGTACCAACCGCTCAATATCGTGGCCGTCAATTGGCCCTACGTAATAAAATCCCAGTTCCTCGAACAGAGTTCCGGGAGAAACCATCCCTTTCATGTGCTCTTCAGTTTTGCGAGCCAATTCCCAGGCTTGGGGAATTTTGGTCAATACCCGCTTGCTGCCTTCTCTTAGCGCGGTGTAGGTTTTACTTGCCCATATTTTGGAAAAATACGTTGCCAAGCCGCCAACATTGGGAGATATCGACATATTGTTATCGTTGAGGATCACCATCATGTTGGTGTCCACGTGGGCAGCGTGATTCAGTGCTTCAAAGGCCATGCCAGCAGTCATAGCCCCATCGCCAATTACCGCCACCGAGTGATTCTGACTATCAACCTGGGCTTTGCCTATGGCCATGCCCAAGGCGGCACTGATGGAGGTGCTGGAGTGGCCAACACCAAAGGTGTCATATGGGCTTTCCGAGCGTTTTGGGAAGCCCGCCAGGCCGTTTTTGTGGCGCATGGTGGTTAATTCTTCGCGCCGACCGGTCAGGATTTTGTGAGGGTAAGTCTGGTGGCCTACGTCCCAGACCAAGCGATCATCAGGTGTGTTAAGTACGTAATGTAATGCGATGGTGAGTTCAACCACACCAAGGCCTGCGCCAAAATGCCCACCCGTTTGTCCCACTGAATAAAGCAGATATTCTCTTAGCTCGCGCGCCAGTACTTCAAGTTGTTCAACTTCAAGCTTTTTTAAATCCGCAGGATCATTAATAGTATCCAATAACGGTGTATCTGGGCGCTTTAGTGGGATTTGATCAAACATGTCGTGTAATTCGTTATAACTTTTTTTAACGCGAACTTCCTAATGGCATGAGCACGTTTAATCCTATGCCACCAGATGGCGTGTGTCGATGTTGGCAGTGTGGACTTGTTGGATAACGGGCTATTGTATTGTCATCACGGGGAGTTTGAAAGCGTTAAGCGTGTTAAAACTCCTGGTTCTGGAACCAAAGCCACCGAATTGGGCTCCCAGTTAAAGCTAGCGGTTAGGATTTGCGGTTTTCATCGGTGTTTTTGTGGGTCGAGAAGTTGGGATTATCAACCCCGGGTATAAAAAACTCTGGTCTGAGAGTGAAGGCGTTTTAATTGTGTTCTCTATATCCCCTGTTCGTTTTGTGCTTATAGCTTGTGTGGTATTTCTTTCCAGCTGTTACATGCCGGAAGAGATTAAGCGCAGCCGAGTAACGTCGGAGAGTTTATATGATCACGGGATTTTGACATCACACCAAAAGATAATGGGCAGCATGAGCCTGCATTATGTGACTACAGCTTCAGACAAAGAGCTGGTTATTGTCTTTATTCATGGTACGCCAGGGGACTGGACCATGTTTGGGCCACAAATGAACGACTCCGAAATGCAGGCCAAAGCGGCCTTGGTTGCGATTGATCGACCTGGTTGGGGCGGTTCAGCTTTTGTTGACGGTGGTGCTGAGCATAGCCTGGAAAAGCAGGTGGAATATCTTGCTCCGTTGCTCAGGCTATTGCGTCAAAAGCATTCGTCTCTTGTGGTGGTGGGGCATTCGTTGGGGGGTACTTTGGCGCCACTGTTAGGGTATAAATATCCCGAACTTGTTGATGGTGTGATTGTTATTGCCGGAGACCTTTCTGCTGAGCGCATGCAACTACGTTGGTATAACCATGTACTGAGTTGGTTGTGGGTTAATTCGCTTGTACCTAAAACACTGTGCAAAGCCAATGAGGAAGTACTTGGGTTGTCGCGAAGCCTAAAAAAACTGGAGCAGTACTGGCCAGGGTTTGAAGTACCCATGTTGGTTGTTCAGGGAACCAAAGACCATTTGGTTGACCCGATGAACGCAGATTACGCGGAAAAACTGTTAACCGGAAATCGCATTTCGGTGGAAAAAATTCCTGGTGCCAATCATCTTGTTCATCTTTCTCACTCAAAGCGAGTTAATCGTCTAATCTTTCATTTTTCTCAAGAGCTGTCGCGTTAATCATCTTTATCTTCGCTAATTTCAAATTCAATTTACATGGTGGCCACGACAATAGAATGGTTTTTACTAAAATAAGAGGGTAACGAAATGTTGGGAGGTCGCTTGGAAATTGATTCGATATTTTTAACAGAGACTCTCGATGCTTTGCCGCTGTTTATTTACCGGGTAAACCTGGCAGGTGAGTTAACTTATGCCAATAAGGCATTCACTGACCAATTGCAGAAAGAATGGTCAGAGCTTGAAGGTAAAACTGCTTTTGATCTTCACCCTGAAGAATTCGCAAAAAAATACAGTGAAGATGACCAAAAGGTTATCGATTCCAACAGTATTTACCACGATATTGAAGAGAATCTGGATACTAAAACCCAGCAGGTAAAATACGTTGAGATATACAAAATACCGATGCGGGATGGTGCGGGTAATATCATAGGGATTCAGGGTGTTTATTGGGATATCAGCCAGCAGTTTTTAAGGGAACAGAAACTAACGAGTAATGAATTACTTTTTCGCACAATCGCTAGTTGCTCGCCGGATAATATTGTCCTGCTAAATCAGGATCTTGAGATCGTTTACTTGAACAAAGCATTTTTTAATGAAAATGTCGAAAGTCTTTATGGCAAATCTGTCTATACGTTGTTATCTCCAGAAAACGAAGATGACTTTCAGCAGGTTGTCGATATAGCTAAAACAGGTGCATGTGCACATCCTTTTTTTGCTTCCGTTCTTGATGAGAATAATGAGAGATTTATTTATCAAGTCCGTTTTTCTGTGGTGGATATTACCTCTCTGGGGGCGTGTTATTACCTGACGTGCATTGACGTCACACAGAAAATTGAACAGGAAAAAATGCTTCGCCAAGCTTCTGTCGTATTTGAGTATGCCAGTGAGGCGATTTTGGTTTGTGCATTAGATGGTGAGATACAAAATGTCAATCAAGCTTGTCTGGATTTAACCTGTCTAAATCGAATAGATTTAATCGGGAAATGTTTTGATGAGTTTGTTGATCCGAGAAAGGATCAATGTTCGTTAGAGGATGCAATCGAAAAAGCCAGGGTCAATAATTCCTGGCGTGGCGAACTGACAATGAGAATCAAAAGTCGTTCGCTGATGCATGTTATCGCTGCGATAAGTTTTGTTGCCAATGATGATCAAGATATACCGAATGTTGTTGTGTTGCTTACTGATGTTACTGCGCAAAATAAGCATCAGGAGGAATTAGAGCATATTGCACATTATGATACGTTAACCAATCTTCCCAATCGGTATTTCTTCGATAAATTACTGCGTATGGCGATGGATAAAGCCTTGCGCGAAAGTACAACCTTAGCCCTGCTACATATTGATATTGATAATTTTAAAAACATTAATGAGTTACATGGTCATCAGCAGGGTGATCTTGTTTTGGCTTCCCTGGCTAGAAAAATTGAGAGCCAGCTTGGCGAAGATGATGTTGTTGGTCGTATTGGTGGTGATCAATTTCTTGTTGTTATTCCCAGAGTTGAATCAAAAAAAGAACATATAAAATATATAGCCAGGTTGTTAGACAGTATTTCTCGTCCAATTAGTATAGGTAAGCACGAACTTTCTCTTATGGCTAGTGTTGGTGTGACTTATTATCCCCAGCAAGAGCCGGTAGAAGTGGATCACTTAATCCGTCAAGCCGACTTGGCAATGTACCAGGCAAAGCTGCGTTCCGATAAGCGCATTTCTATCTTTGACTCCCGGACAGAAAAAAATCTTAAAGACTTTGGTAAGATTCGCTCGGATATGAAGCGGGCTCTAATGGAAGGTGAAATGTGTTTGTATTATCAGCCAAAAATCAATATGCGCACCAAAGAGGTATTTGGTGTTGAGGCATTAGCTCGTTGGGTTCATCCAGATAAAGGTTTGCTGGTTCCAGATTACTTTATTCCGGCAATTATTGAAGATCCTTTAGCAATTGTGTTGGATGACTGGGTGATGGATCAGGCTAGACGTCAGTTGGATCGTTGGTTGAAGCAGGGTTTCAATTTAAATATAAGTGTCAATGTGAGTGCTAAAAGTATTGAAGGGTCAGCTTTCTACAAAAAAGTGGAAAAAATATTTAACGGTATCCCGTCGGGAAAAATCATTATCGAGATTCTGGAGAGTAGTGCTGTGAATGATACGCAGCGTATTGCTACCGTTATAAAACAATGCGAAAAAATTGGCCTGATGTTCTCGTTAGATGATTTCGGTACGGGGTTCTCGACGCTGAGTTTTCTCAAGGAACTTCCTGTGAAAGAGTTAAAAGTAGATCGAATGTTCGTGCAGGAAATGCTAAAGGATCGGGATAGCTTGGCTATTGTAAAAAGCATACTCGCTATGGCCACGGCATTTGATCGGAGTGTGATCGCGGAAGGCGTGGAAAGTGAAGCGCATGCCAAGGCATTAATGGATCTAGGTTGTGATCAAGCTCAAGGCTATCACTATGCTGAACCTATGTGCGAGGAAGAATTCAGGCAATGGCTCAGAAAGTGGCAGGCAAGCTCGTGAATAGCCTGCCCGTATTGATTTAGCTAAAATCTGAACGAAGCTGTGGCAGATAAAGAGTTTGTCTCAGTCTCAATATAGTTGCCTTTGTTGGGTGTAACAGAAAGGTATTCCGCCTCGATTTTCAGTGCAAAGCTTGGCGTGAAATAGTATTTAGCTTCTGCTTGGTAGCTGTCGATATCTATATTATTGTTTGTAGTTCGGTTGTAGTTTACGCCTACTCCAAAGGTTTGGATCGGATAATAGGTTGCGGCGATCAAGTAGCTTTTATTCAAGTCATCTTCTTCCTCATCTATGAGGCTGCCACCACCGCCACCATCAATATAAAGGGGATGAGTGAGATCTTTATTCAGATCTTCTGAGTATGCTGCATCTATGTTCAGATGCTGGCTATTACCAATTGGAAATAGTCCTTCGTAGCGTAAAGCATACGAGGTTTTTTCATAATTATTGGTGTGGCTGTGTTTGTATTTCGCTTCACTCTTTGAGTAAATGGCGCTTACTTCCTGTAAGTCAGCGAAATAATAACCTAATCCGAGGCTGAGGGATTCATACTTGAAGGTGGAACTATCGTTCTCGTCCTGTTCGGCTAAAAAAATCAGGTTGTTGGCAAAGACGCCGCGAAGCGCTCCGCCGTTGTAGTCCGTTTTTGCCTCATTGTCTCCTTCGTATTCTGTTTCTTCTCGCATCTGATAGATGCTTAGGCTGGAAGCATGTTGACTGAAGGCTAGTTTATCCAGAGGGTATTGGTTCGCATGCAGTGGGGAAAAATAATAGCTAAGAGAGCTTAGATATTGTCGAGTTTCTCTCTTGTACTCTAAAAAGTATGAATCGTATGTCGTCTCGCTTTCGGTGTACCCAAGGCTTCCTTCAAACTGATAAGCCCAGCTGCTTGCAGGGATAATTAAAGAGATAAATGCAATTTTTTTAAGCATAATAATTCCGTTATTTATATATAAGAAACCGTATCGCCAGTTGGCGATATTCTCCTGATGTTTTTGTTGTTATTTTTATTATTAATTCTGTCTATTCAAATATATGTTCGTTAGAAGGGAACACACCGTTTTTTACATCACCGACATATTTTGCTAGAGCGCCAGGGATATCTGTCGTTTCCACCAAGAAATTTTTTGAAAACTTTGGCGGTATTGGAGTAAGGCCCAGAATATCGTTGATGACTAACACTTGAGCGTCTGTATCTCTTCCTGCACCAATGCCAATGGTTGGAATTGTTAACGCTTCAGTTATCTTTTTTGCAAGATCGGCTGGAACGCATTCCATTAACAAAATATCTGCTCCTGCGGCTTCGAGTTTTTTTGCGTCGTCAAAAAGTTCTTGCGCTTTTTCTTCTGTGCGGCCCTGCACTCGAAACCCACCCAGTTTGTTAACTGACTGTGGCGTTAAGCCAATATGTGCACATACGGGTATACCTCTGTCAGCCAACATGGTTATGGTTTCTGTCAGCCAGCTGCCACCTTCAATTTTGATCATGTGTGCACCAGCCTGCATGGCTCTCGCTGCATTTTCCATTGCTTGTGTTGGTGTGGCGTAGGTCATAAACGGTAAGTCGGCCATGATCAAAGATTTTTTATTCCCGCGACTCACTGCTTCAATGTGGTAAATCATTTGCTCCATCGTTACAGGAATGGTGCTGTCGTATCCCAGAACTGTCATGCCGAGGCTGTCTCCCACAAGCACCACTTCAACACCACTGCGCTCAGCCATTGCTGCCATGGGGGCATCGTAAAGTGCAACCGTGACAAACTTCTCCCCTTGTGCCTTCATTGCCTGAAGTTTCAGGTTGGTGATGCTTTTTTCAAGTGGTTTCGGTGAGTGAGAGGCATAAACCATTTACTTTCTCCTGCTTGAAGGATGCTAAGTGCGTCTAACTTAATAGGGCAGATGGTTGTGGGTTGTAATAATGGCGACCGCTGCTAATAGATAGCATGTATTCAACTAGAGCTTTATAGTCTTCCGGGTTATTTACCCAGTCAATTTCCGCCGCGTTTACGATTAATAGAGGAGAGCTATCGTAGTAATGGAAAAAGCGAGTATAGGCGTCGTTCAATTGCATTAAATAATCGCCGTCTATGGAACGTTCAGCTGCAATTCCCCGTTGCTCAATGCGTTCCATCAACACGTCAGCGGGTGCTTGTAAATAAATAACCAGATCCGGTACCGGGGCATTGATAGTTAAATGCTCGTAGACCTGTTGGTAAAGCTTGAGTTCGTCATCATCCAGAGTGACTTGCGCAAAAAGTTGGTCTTTTTCAATTAAGAAGTCTGCAACGCGAACTGGCTCAAACAAGTCTGCCTGTCTGAGTTCATTAATTTGCTGGACTCGTTGGAACAAGAAGAAAAGCTGGGTAGATAGGGCAGAATTCTTTTCGCCGGCGTAAAACCGTTCCAAAAAAGGATTTTCTTCTGCTTTTTCTAATAGTGTTTCGTAGTTGAATGTTTGTGCCAGATTTTTTGTCAAAGTGGTTTTGCCCACACCAATGGGGCCTTCGACTGCGATGTATCTGGGTAGGTCTTTTCCTATAAGATCAATTTGAAGGTCTTCGGTATCAATCAAAATCGTCTTCTCAATAAAGCATTTTTTATGTTAGTCGGGTTATGCCTACCGACGTTAATTGGTGTTTTAGTTGCGCAACTTTTCTGCCATCAGGCAGTAAAAGTTCGCTATCCAAATCGTATAGTGGAAATACCACAAAATTCCGTTCTTCTATACGAGGGTGGGGTATTTCTAGTCGCTCACTCATTATGATCGAGTTGCCGTACAGCAATATGTCCAAATCCAGCGTTCTTGCTCCCCAGCGTATTTCTCTGGTTCGGCCTTGTTGATTCTCGATGGATTGTAACGCGTCCAGTAACGAATCAGCCGACAGTTCGGTCTCAATCTTAATGACGCCATTGACATAATCCGGTTGATCTCCCGGACCTACAGCTGTACTGCTATACCAGGGGGAACGTGACAGAACTTGTGTGCTCTGAATGGCTTCTATGCATTGGCAGGCCTGTTCCACCTGAGCCAAGGGGTTAGCAAGATTGCTACCGAGGCCGACATAAGATATCACTCGGTTGGTCATGAGTCTGCTTTGTTTGTCGGGTTTTTGCGGGGACGTCGGTTTCTATTGGGTCGCTTCTTACCTTTTCCTTTTAACGAAGCAATCAGCTTCTCCTTGCCCTCTTTGTCTACAGACTGGAAACGAGTCCACCAGAGTCCCAAGCCATCGAGTTTCTCGCCAGCTTGTTCCCGTAACAGCATAAAATCATAGGCCGCGCGGAATCTTGGGTGTTCCATCAGTACGTAGGCTCTTCTTCCGTCCCGTCTTGGGAGACGCAGTTGCAGGCTCCATATCTCTCGCACAACAATCAGAAAACGCTTGGGTATCGCTGTATGCCCAAGTTGTTGGCTAATAATGCCCTGAGCTGCACGTTGCATGGCCTCTTGAGGGGAAATATTGTGTTCCTTAAGGGCCCGCATTTCTGCCTGCAGCTGTGGCCAAAGCATGGCGGCATAGATAAATGCCGGGGTAACACGTTTGTTTTGGCGAATACGTTTATCGGTATTGATCAGGGCTTGGGTAACAAATTCAATATCATATTCGGCTCCCTTTTCCAGCTGTTGCTCTGTGCCTGGGAACAGGTAGCCAAATAAGTGGTAATCGCGTAACAGATTCAAGGTGGCTGTCGCGTAGCCTGCCATAAAGAGCTTGAGTACCTCTTCGAACAGGCGCGCGGGGGGGATGTGGCTCAAATAGTCCGCGTGAGCGCGGATGGGAGCATCGGTTGTTGTTTCGATCCTGAAGCCCAGTTTTGCCGCAAAACGCACAGCTCTGAGCATGCGCACAGGGTCTTCTTTGTAGCGGGTTTCAGGATCGCCAATAATACGTATCAAGCGTTTATCGAGGTCTGCGGCACCGCCGGTAAAATCCAGTACTTCCCGGGTGTTGGGGTCGTAGTAGAGAGCGTTAACTGTGAAGTCCCGGCGAATGGCATCGGACTCGATATCGCCGTAGACATTGTCTCGCAGAATCACGCCGTGATCGGACTGGGAAGCTTGTGTATCACTGTCCGCATCATTGTGGTGTCCGCGGAAGGTGGTGACTTCAATGATCTCACGGCCAAAACGAACGTGGACGATTTTGAATCGTTTGCCTATTATCCGTGCGCTGCGGAAGATCTCTCTAACCTGCTCCGGAGTGGCATCAGTGGCAACATCAAAGTCCTTGGGATGTCCGTCCAGCAGTAGATCGCGCACGCCTCCACCAACCAGATATGCAGCGTGGTTGGCATTTTGCAGCTGATGTATGACTTTCAGTGCAGCCTGGCTTATATCTTGTCGGGGGATCTGGTGTTGATTCTCTTTGATGACTCGCTTTTTGCCATCGGGTGAGTCGAAGAGCTTTAATAGCCGCTTGAGCATAGTATATCTGTTGCTATTCCCGTTCCGTGTCAGCGGAGGATGTTGATTTGTGATTGGGCGCAGTCTAGCACAGGACGTGCCGCTCAAGTAGCTTTCGTTGTTTTGGGGATATCGGTAGGGCAAATACTACAACGGGAAAGCCGTTAGGCTTTCCCGCTAAGAATAGGTGTTCTTTTTATTCTTTTTAATACAGATCATCCGGTTATTAACCGGACACTTCCTTGTCCGCTAGCTAGGTACCGAAGGTACAACCTCTCCAAAGGTAAGTAAGTCTGTTTTATACGCTTTCTGTTCTTATTATTTGTTGTTCTTATTATTAGTACTTCAGTTCGTTCTTATTATTTATTGTTGTTATTCGTTATGTTTTCTTTTCTTATTATTCTTTATTGTTGTTATGTTGCTCGAAATATTGCACACCCCGTGCCAATATAAAAAAAAGCTTATATATCATTGGCTTAGCATAAATTGCGATTTTAATATTCTTAATAGCAATTAAAAGTTTGTTACCAACTGTGGCGGTAAGTGTTACTTTTTGATTGTATTGGTAACAAATTAAGAAAACTTTGTGCAAGGTAACGTTTGAAAAAGTTTCAACTTAAGGCATGGTTTTGAGTTTGAAAAAACTCATACTTAAGGGTGGGGTTAATACTTTATGTCTAGTTCTGATGTGGTAGTCGGGGTAAGCGCGCACTAACATAAAGTTGCGCGCTGAGGACAAAAAAGAAGGCTAATTTCTATTTCCGGCAGTTTGTGTTGGCTTTTTTCGGGGAATTCCCAAACGTTGCCTTCTTTCCCACAGGCATTTTCGGCTTACACCCAGTTTTTTGGCCAATTCTGTCTCGCTCATAGTATCTTGATGTTCTAAAACGAACCTCTGGAAGTAGTCTTCCAGAGATAAATCTTCATGGGTATCAGCTAGGGTGTGTGAAGAATCTTGATTGGTTTGGAAAGAGGTGGTGTCTTCGTGAACTCTGACCAAATCGAGGTCGATAGCCAGCTGTGTGTGATCAATTTCGGTCTCGTTTTCGCATAGAATGACCGAACGCTGCATGGCATTTTCCAATTCCCGGATGTTGCCGGGCCAGCTATAGGTGGTAATCGCCTGTATCGCTTCGGGAGTCAGGTTAAGTGCAGGTTTACGCATTTCGGCGCAAAACCGCTTAACAAAGGTCTCAGCCAGCAGAAGAATATCTTTGCCTCTGTCTCTTAACGCAGGGAGTTTTAGCTGAACAACGTTGATTCGAAAATACAGGTCTTCACGGAATTTTCCTTCGCGGGACAATCTGGAAAGATCTCTATGTGTTGCCGCGACAAGTCGAACATCTACTTTATGGGATTCCACTGAGCCAATGGGGCGTACTTCGCCTTCTTGTAGAACCCGGAGTAAGCGGGCTTGGGCTTCAAGAGGCAGTTCTCCAATCTCATCAAGGAAAAGAGTGCCGCCATCGGCTGCGGCTACCAAGCCTTCTCGGGTTGAGGCTGCACCGGTAAAAGCACCTTTTTCATGACCAAAGAGTTCGGCTTCGATCAGGGTTTCGGGAATAGCTGCACAGTTAACCGAGATCAGGGGTTTGTCTTTACGAGGGCTTTCATTGTGGATCGCATGAGCGACAAGCTCTTTGCCTGTACCGGTTTCACCGTTCACTAAAACCGTAGCGCTGGTCGGGGCGACCTTATGAATTTTTGCGTATAACTCTTTCATTACCGGGCTGGAGCCAATCATGCCTTCAATGGCCGATTGGTTTACTTCGTCCGGTTGGGTTTTGAGTTTGGCTGATTGAGCTTCTGCTTTACCTATTACGCGTTTTACTGCGGCCAGCATTTCATCGTGATCAAAAGGCTTGGCGATATAGTCGACAGCGCCCATACGCATAGAGTCTACGGCCGAGCGTAAGCTGGCGTAGCTGGTCATGATGAGTACAGGGACATCACCTGCGAGCCCGATAAGGTCTGTACCGGGGGCTCCTGGAAGTCGCAAGTCGCTGATAATCAGGTCAAAGGTATCAAGTTTGTGTTTGATTGCTTCGCTAACAGAAGCAGCTTCCTTTACATCAAACTTGTTGCGAGTAAGAAGTTTTCTTAGTGCAGTGCGAATAATCGCTTCATCTTCAACAATCAGTATATTGCTCATGGATCTACTGCCCGTTATGCCTAAAATTGCACCGCTGAGGCGCACAAATTACGCTACTTGCAACAGGTGAACAAGATATTATTGTTGATTTGAGGTGTCACCGAAAGTAGCTCATTAACGCACAGTGTTACCTGTTGTTGCATGACTTGCAAGGTATTCTGGCAGTTTTATGGCAAATTTTGTCCCTTTCTGTAACACAGTATCCACTGGGCTTATGATTTCTATGTTACCGCCGTGTTCCTCGATAATGCTGTAAACCATGGCTAGTCCGAGTCCGGTTCCCTCTCCGGGCTCCTTAGTTGTAAAGAATGGCTCAAGCACTTGTTCGATGATATCGGGCGGAATACCTGGGCCATCATCTGTTACTGAGAAGTTAACAAAGCCTTTTTCAGTCGAGCCTTCGATTACGATATTGGCACCTTCAGAGCAGGCATCCTGAGAGTTAGATAGCAGGTTGACGAAAACCTGGATTAAACGCTGGCTGTCTCCCGAAACCACCAAAGATTCCGGAAGTTGATTGATAAAATTAACCTGACTTTTTTCCTTTTGCAGTTTTAACAGGTTAATCGCTTCCTGGGCGCACTCGTGCAGCTTGGCCTCGTGAAAGTCTTCCTGTTTGTTCTGTCCTGAGTGTGAAAAACTTACTAACGAGTGGACGATTTTGCTCACCCTGTCTGTTTGAGACAGTATCTGCTCAGCGGTTTCGAGTAGTTCGTCGTTATCGGTTTCGTATTTCATGTTTTGAGCCAGGCAGGCAATACCGGTAACCGGGTTACCTATTTCGTGAGCGACACCCGCTGCGAGTCGACCGATCGAGGCCAGGCGCTCGCTGTGAATCAACTCCTGTTCCAGTAACTGCATCTCGGTAACATCTTCCAACAGTATCACCTGACCTTCGACTTTGCGGGCAAAAGAGGAGGGGATGGCGGCTTTATGTAGTGATATCCAATGGGTTTGGCCTGCTAACTCGACTTCCTGTTTGTAGAAATGTGCTTTATCGGAATTTGCAAACCGATATAAAAGCTCTCCCCAAGGGTCGAGAACGGCATCAAGAGATGAACCTGTGACGGTTTCACTTTGGATGCCGGTCAGGTTTTCCATTGCGCCGTTCCACATCAGTATCTCGCCATCTCGTCCTACAGAGCAGACGGCCAGAGGCAGTTCTTCCAGTGTTCTGCGGTGATAAAGACGGAGATTGTTGAGTTCTCCGGCCAGTCCGGTCAGGTGATCGCGGTACTGGCTTAAGCGGCTTTCTATCAGGTTAATGTCGGTAACGCCTTCACCTTCGGGGAGTCGATAGGGAATTTGTTTATCCATGATTTCACTGGCCATGGATATGCCCATTAACCCGGAAAGGTTCGCTTCCACTTCATCCCGTAAACGTCGAAGTGCATAAGGGCGGCTTTCGCTGGGGTTGAGGCCGAGCTTTGCCAATGCCTTGTTCACTTCCGTTCTGGCGGTGGATTTACCAATGCGTTTTGACAAACGTTCTACGATTTCGTCTGGAGAACGAATATCTAGAGTCATTCGAATCGGGTGGCTGAGTTCATCCTCGGAGCATAAATCTGCACTGTATCGTTCATCGTCCGATTGGCTGGTGAAAATTGAAACCAGAACAAAAGTAACTGTGTTCATACCAAGTGACCAGAGTGTGATCTGGCTCCAATGGTCGACTCCCACTGGAAGGGAGTAACTCAGTATTTGCAGGCTTCCGATTTTTTGACCAAGTAGCATCGGGATGAATAGGCCAATCAACCATATCACTACACCGATAAATAAACCGGATATTAGCCCTTTCCGATTTCCTCGCGGCCAGTGGGCCACCGCAATAACGCCGGGTAAAAACTGCAAGGTACATATAAATGCGGCAAGGGCGAGTTCCGTTAAGTTGAAGGTGTTGCTCAGGAGCATGTAAAACAGGTAACCGCCGACAATGACGATGCTGATAAGAATGCGGCGCATCCAAATCAGTTGCCCGTAGATGGCCTTTTGGGTGCGCAGTGGGGTGGCGGGCAATATCCAGTGATTCAATATCATGGTCGCGATAGCGAGAGAGATCGCGACTATTGCCCCTGTTGCGGCAGAGAGTCCAGCAACGAATGAAATGATGGTAAATACGGTGCTGCCTGCGGCAATAGGTACAGCCAGCGGAAAATATTGCGCGGGTAATTGAGATTTTAATTCGATGCCCGCCCAGAGAATGGGAAATATCGGCAGTGACATCAAAAGCAGGAAAAGCGGGAAAGCCCAGGTCACTGTGCGGGTTGCGTGTTTCGCTGGATTCTCAACCACTGTCATGTGAAAGATATGGGGCATGGATACTGCAGTTGCAATAAATACCAGCAACAGGGTGTGTGAAGATGTGTCCTTGACCGGGGAGTACAGGTTTTCCAATTGCTGTGGATGGTTTTTCAGCCATTCGTCCAGCCCTGGCAATCCCTTAAATACTGCGAAAATGGAGAAGACCCCAACCGCCATCAGACCAAACAGTTTGACCAGGGATTCAATGGCCATTGCGGTAATCAGGCCGCGGTGATGTTCACGATTCGAGCCGAATATCATGGCGAAGAAGGCAAGAACAGAACAATACGCCAGGGCCAGTATTTCGCGTGTGCCGAAACCGGCCATTTCCGCGTTAACTTCGCTGATGTTATTCCGGGTCAGAATGTGGATGGTATCGGCAACGGCTTGAATCTGCAGGGTCATTAACGGCGCCATTGCCATCAGCATGCACAGGGTGACTATGCCTCCCACAGAATGGCTGTGATAACGGAAAGTCAGTAAGTCCGCCATCGAATTAATTTGAAAGCGTCTTGCCAATTCAATAAGTGGTTTCAGGGCTACCGGGGCGAATAAAAACAGAGCGCCGGTTCCCAGATAATAGGCCAGAGCGCCGTAGCCGAAATTACTGGCCAGATCGATTACACCATAATATGCCCAAGCGCTGGCAAAGATCCCCAAAGAAAAAATATAGGTGACCGGGTGTGTAACGATTTTATTGGAGACCCAACCCTTTTCGGTGAAGTGAGCAATGCTGAATAAGACGCACAGATAGGTGAGGCAAATTAAAGCGACCTGTAAAAAACTAAAAGTCATTGTCTTTCCCTCTTCCCTGAACAACGTAAGCCACTACAACAAGCAGCATCCAGATAATGTAGGGACGATACCAGGCACCTGCGGGATTGATTACCCAGCTGAACAAGGTTGGAGAAAAAATGTAAAACACCAATAGAAGGAGTATTAGGGGGCGCTGTTTATTCATTGTTATCCGTTCGTCTCCTGGAATCTGTCCATTGTATTACAGTCGATTGTCGATCACTGTATTGATTCGTATGCGATTGATCTTTGTCTAGGGATGTTTTTAATGCTCCACTGCGCTATTAATGAGGTCAGTATTTCCCTTGTTGAGTGCTGTGTGGAAAGACGACTGCAGTCCAGGCCCAATAGTTTTGCCACTTGAAGCAGGTTGGCTTGAGGGGTTTCGTCGTTGACTGCAGGAGCATGGTTTTGCTTGCTGAGTTTCGCGCCAGTGGAGTCTACTATGACGGGTATATGGCCATAATTTATGGCTTGTCCTTGAAGCAGTTTGGTCAAAAATATTTGCTTGGCTGTTGTGTCGAGTAGATCTGCTCCCCGAACAATATGCGTTATCCCCTGGTAAATATCGTCAACAACAACCGCAAGTTGGTAGGCGAATAAGCCATCTTTTCGGTGGATGACAAAGTCGCCCTGTTCAAGGACATTTTCTTTCTGTACGCCCTGGATGGCATCTTTAAATGTAATTTCGGGAGGGAGTCCATATTGGTGGACGGCGTTGTCACAGTTAAGCCGAATAGAGTATGGAAGCTGCTGAAGAATATCTCTATTTCGACAATGTCCGTCGTATATATGGTTTATAGATAATAAACGTTTACGGTTGCAATCGCAGTGGTAACCGAGCTGTTTGGCCTTGAGGTTGGTCAGAGCTTCGGTATAAGCGCTTGATCTGGTGCTTTGATAAAGGATTTCACCGTCCCAACACAGGCTATGTTGTTGTAGTGTTTTGAGTATTCGTTCTTTTGCTCCGGGTTCTTCTCGGGGCGGGTCGATATCTTCCATTCGAACCAACCATGTGCCGGCATTGGCTTTGGCGTCGAGGTAACTGGCTAGCGCGCAGAGAATGGAGCCTGTGTGCAGAGGGCCGGATGGTGAAGGTGCAAAACGACCAATATAGGGTGAGAGTGTCCCCATGATGATGAAGGATACTAAGTCGAGAATTCAAAGAAGGTGCTCGAAGGCACCTTCCTTATATAGCGATTAGCCGGATGTCTGTTTTTCTTTGATCTCGGCCAGCGTTTTACAGTCAACACACAGTGTGGCTGTTGGTCTGGCTTCCAGACGTCGGATACCAATTTCTACACCGCAAGCATCACAGTAGCCATAGTCGTCTGTACCGAGAAGCTCCAGGGTGCTATCAATTTTTTTGATTAGCTTTCGCTCCCTGTCTCGGGTACGCAACTCAAGGCTGAACTCTTCTTCTTGGCTGGCTCTGTCTGCTGGATCAGGAAAGTTAGCTGCTTCGTCTTTCATGTGACTTACAGTACGATCAACTTCCTCCATGAGCTCCTTTTTCCAAGAGAGAAGTAAGCTTCGAAAGTGCTCTTTTTGTTTGTCGTTCATGTACTCTTCACCATCTTTCTCCTGATAGGGAGAAAAATCACGAAGAGCAAAGCTAGGATTGGATTGTGTTCCGGGCATGTGTTGTTCGCGCCTCTCTTCTCAACAACTGATAAAAAATGTATCAATTGCACACAAGTTGGGGTTAGTTCCCTGTTTTCAAGGTTTCCAGTTTTTGCTGAAAAAACCAGGCTGAGCAAGCTACCAGACTTCGAATCGCTATGCCAGTTTTTTCGTTGTACACGGTTTAGCCAAAGTGCAATTGAGTCAAATAACGTGAACCAGTATCGTAATTACCCTTATATCCTCCGAGTATTTTGTGGGCAACCTTTTAAGTATAGTTGTTTTATACGGATGTCTTAGTCACGAGTTAATTTATGAAGTATTTACCGATATTACAGCCTGCAACTTTTCTACGACGATACAAGCGTTTTTTGACAGATGTGCGTTTGCCGGACGGAAAAGAGGTCACGGTGCATTGCCCGAATACCGGCAGTATGAAAAATTGTCTGGTTGAAAATTCCCCCTGTTGGGTTTCCGACTCTCAGAATGATAAGCGTAAGTACCGCTACACATGGGAGCTGGCTACAACCCCTTGTGGCAGCCTGGCTTCCGTGAATACAGGGAGGGCAAATAAATTAGTACAGGAGGCGATTAAAAACGGCGTTGTTCCAGAGCTGTCTGGCTATCAAACGCTGGAGACAGAAAAAAAATACGGTGAACAAAATAGTCGAATTGATGTTTTATTGAACAATCACCTCAAGGATAAAAGAACGTGTTTTGTTGAGGTGAAAAGTGTGACGTTGGCGGAGAGTAGTCGGCAGGGGTTTTTCCCCGACGCGGTCAGTACTCGCGGACAAAAACATCTTCAGGAATTGATTCACGTTGTTGAGTCCGGGAATCGGGGAGTGCTGTTTTTTTGCGCACAACATACGGGAATTGATTCTGTCTCGCCGGCGGATGAGATTGATCCGAAATATGGTGATTTACTTCGCCAAGCAGTGAGCGCCGGAGTTGAGGTGATTGCGTATAAAGCATGTATTACTGAACAGGAAATATATCTGGCAAAAAAAATTCCGGTATTACTATAGCTCTTCAGTCAGGTAAAGAACTCCATCAACAATTTTGCTTGCGACTGGGGTGAGTTTGTCGCCAATACAAGGGCCGGACACGCACTCCCCGCTTTCAATAAGAAATAAGGCGCCATGTACTGAACATTGAATCAGCTCATTGCCGAAATCGAGAAATTCGTCTTCCTGCCAGTTGAGGGGAGCCCCGAGGTGAGGGCAAGTATTGAGGTAGGTGTATATAGAGTCGTTTTTGCGCACGGCGAAGATCTGTTTTTCGCCAAGTGCAAATCCTTTGCAACCGTTATCTTCCAATTCACTGATACTGCACAGCTTCAGCATAAGCAGATACAACTCAAGTTTGCATTTCCGCCTGCTTGGCTTCTTCCACCAATTGCTCCTTTAGGCTCGGAGATAGGTCGTTCCAGTGAACATCCATCAAAGCACCTTGTAGTGCATACAGCATCACTTTGGAAACATGGATGCCGCGAGCTTTAATTCTGCAGTAGGTTTCGACGGCACCGACTTCTGATAAATCCCGATAACTGTTGACGCCAACAGCGTGGAGAATATTAACAGACGCCATACCTAGGTTTTTAAGGTCGATTAAATCGTTTTTACTGGAGGTCATTACATCGGATCTCCCAAGTGTTGTATTTAGTTATTATTAGAATTGTGACCGTACGCTTATAATTGTAACGTCAGCACCAACCTTGAGCTGGGTACTTGTTCTACCCGGAGCCGATAGTCTATAAAACGGACTTTATCGGCAAAGACTAATAATACAGACTTACACATCCAGCGCAATTAGTTTGCGCGAAAATTTGCAAACAAATAGACTTATTTGGCGTATTAATGAATGAATCACTTTTGGCGACTGGACAAATAAGCAGCAATATTACTGATAAAGTACTAGAAGTCCCTGTTCACTATGATGTTATCTCTCCACTAAAAGACTTAAAAACTCGGGCATGGGAGGAAGCTGGCATAGATTTACGCTTAGCGAGTGGATTTCGAAGTTTTGAGCGCCAGCTGTACATATGGAATCAAAAAGCCAGAGGCGAGCGGCCAGTATATAATCAGTTTGGTGAGCAGATTCAGCACTCTTCAGTGCCCAGGGATGTGTTGATGTACGCAATCTTGCATTGGTCTGCGTTACCTGGAGCTTCCCGGCATCATTGGGGTACGGATTTCGATGTATTCGATGCTGCTGCCATTGAAGAGGGCTACCAGCTGCAATTATCGCCTGAGGAGTATGCTGAAGGTGGGCCGTTTAAAAAACTGAATCATTGGTTAGCGGGGTATTTCAGTCATAGCCGTTGTGGTTTTGTTCGGCCTTACTGCCCGAGCCCCGGTGGTGTTGCGGAAGAGCCTTGGCATATTAGCTATTTGCCGGTTGCTTCGGTTTATGAATCGACAATTACTGTTGATGTCTTGTCCGATTTAATCTCTCGCACGGATATCGAGTTAAAAACAGAAATACTGGAAAATATGCAAACGATTTTTAACCACTTTTTTTTGAATCAGCCGCGAAATGCTAGTCATATTTGATTGTGACGGTGTCCTGGTGGATACCGAAGAACTCTGTGCCCAAGTGTTTTCTCAAACACTTCAATCTCTTGGTATTTTATTGTCTACTGACGAGTGCTTGAAGCATTTTAAAGGTAAAACGTTAAGTGAATGTTATAGATGGCTCGAACAGGATCAATCTCATCGTTTACCTGACGGAAAACTTCCCAGCGATTTCCCCGAGCTACTTGATCAAGCGACCTATACAGCGTTAGCAAAATCGACCCAAGCGATAGAAGGTGTAACCGAGCTTGTTGGCGAGTTGAAAAATAAAAATATTGCTTATTGTGTTGCGTCTAATGGCGGGCATAAAAAAATTCGATGCTCATTAAGTTGTGCCGGACTGTGGTCGTATTTTTCTGATCTGGTGTTTAGTGCTGAAGATGTGAAACAGGGTAAGCCAGCTCCGGATCTCTTTTTGTATGCAGCGGAAGCTATTGGGGTACCGGCACGATTTTGCTACGTAATTGAAGATTCTCTTTCCGGAGTTCAAGCTGCCAGAGCAGCAGGTATGAATGTCATTGCCTTTTCGCCAGAAGCTGATTCGGAGCTTGAAATTGATGATCAGGTGGTTCTTGTTTCTAATATGGGTGATGTCGAAAAAATATTATTAAAAACCTAACCGGTTTCTAATTTTTCATTATCATCTTGTGGTGTTTCCTGTCTGGAATACTCTGGTAGTGAGCACACCATTTCGTGCTCCTCAAACCATGCCAGGACAGCACGACGACTGGCGAGCATGTCCTTATATGTTTTGAGCATAACCTTATTCACAGGAATGCTGCTTTCCATCTGTTTTATTCTTGCCTGCAGAAATGCAATGTCTTCTGCTACCTTGGTCACAACGGCATTAACCTGCACCTTTTCTTTGCCGATAACAATTAAATGTTCATCATCGGATACTGCGGTCGAAGGAGCGGGCTTGTTCACTCTTGGTTTTTCTGGAGACTTCATGGTCTACATCCTCCATGCCCAGTTTTGGAGTATATTTCCTAAGAAAATTATGGTGTATAGCCTAGCGTTGCGCCAGAGGTTAATATGAATTCAGGGAATTGGGTCACCAAGTTGTCGTCTGGTAATACAATTCTAACAATTGCTAAACTTAGCCAGTATAAGACGCAGGAATAAGGTGCATTTATGTCTGATGAATTGTTTGATATCGAATTCAGTGGCGATGTGTGTAAAGGTGTGGATGTAAGCGTTGCCAAAAATAACCTGGCTAAGTTGTTTAAAGCCAGTCCGGAAAAAATTGATGCCTTGTTTAGCGGTAAACCTGTCATTTTAAAGCGCAATTTAACTTTTGATGCGGCAAGTAAATATCGTGTGGCGATAAAAAAAGCGGGTGCGCTGGTTAATTTAAAAGAGGTTGTTACTGCAAAGCCTGCTGAGAATGTGCCTAAAGCGAAAGCTGTTTTTACCGCGCGGGATCCTGATCAGGCTCACGCCTCCGCGCCAGTACAGACATTGGATTCGGTTTCTGTTGAAGAATTAGGTGGTGTGGCAAAAAAAGAATCTGTTCCGCCTGATTCTGTAAATGAGTGGACTTTAGCCCCTGCTGGTGAAGATTTGCTGCAAGAGAGTGAGCGTGAGAATGTCGTACCGGTAGAAGTGGATACGTCATTGTTGTCATTGAGGGAAAATAGTGGAAACCTGCTGGATCAGGATGAATACGTGCATGACGTTCCGCTACCCGTGGATGTCAGTGGAATAGATATTGCCCCGGTTGGTGCCGATGTTTTAAAGCCTGAGGAAAGAAAAAAAGAGGAGTCTCTAGATCTGGATTTGAGTGGAATATCTGTTGCGGAAGTAGGTGCAAGGTTGGGTAAGGAAACTCCGGCGCCGCCTCCGGCACCGGATGTATCGCATATCTCTCTTGAAGAAAGCTGACTTTCTTTAGAAGCGTGGTTGATCTGGTTCTGCTTTATAGTTCTCGATTGAATCAACGATTTCTTGTTTCGCTGCATCAACGCCAGCCCAGCCTTCTACTTTTACCCACTTACCTTCTTCCAGATCTTTGTAGTGTTCAAAGAAGTGAGCAATTTGGTCTAGTTTGATTTTAGGGATATCGTCAATGGATTTCACATCATCGAAGTAAGTGCTGATTTTACTTACAGGCACTGCAATTAGCTTCGCGTCTTCACCGGACTCGTCAGTCATTTTTAGCACGCCAATTGGACGACATTTAACAACTGAGCCTGGCATTAGCGGACGATTCATGAAAACTAGAACGTCAGCCGGGTCGCCGTCACCACATAGTGTGTGCGGAATGTAACCATAGTTACATGGGTAGCGCATAGATGTTCCCAAAATACGGTCAACAAAAATGGCGCCAGATTCTTTATCAATTTCATATTTGATTGGTTCGCCGCCCATTGGAATCTCAATGATCACATTGACTTCTTCGGGAGCGTTCTTACCCGTAGGTACAAGATGAAGACTCATACAACTAAATCCTGATATCAGTAGTGTTTTTTGGGTTTCTTTGGTGAGGCGAAGACGCCAATGTAGTTACCGTTAGAAACAGCCTGTATTTAAGCGGGCGCGATTGTAACACAATGCGTTGGATCAAATTTAGTCCCGGATAAACTTGGTTTACCGCGAGCCTGTGCTACCTTAGAATCTGGAGCAGCGGCTATGCAGTACCCGCCGCTTGCGACTTTCCGGGGATGCTTGGACAGATTTGTTCTATGGCTCATATGGGGGTTGAAGCATTAGGCGTGTCGTTTTGCGCTCTAAAAATCACATAAGTAGCTATTTATTGCAGTCCAGTTTTCACCCGTGGTAACTATAAATATAAATCGGGGGTTTGTATGGATGTTCTTATCCTACCGCCAATCTTTGGTGGTATCGGGCTGGTTGCGGCCTTGTTTTTCTACTTTGTTGTCACTCGATATCCTTCTGGAGAAGGTTTGGTTTCCGAAATTGCGGACGAGATACACCGTGGTGCTATGGTGTTTATGCGCCGTGAGTATTCAATTTTGGCGATCTTTGCGCTCATTATTACTGTTCTTCTGTTTATTGGTTTCCGCTCCTGGCATACGCCGGTGGCGTTTATCGTTGGTGCTGTTTGTTCTGCGACTGCAGGTTACGTTGGGATGTTTTCTGCCACGAAAGCCAATGTCAGAACAACTATTGCCGCGAGTACGGAAGGTCCCGCAGCGGCCCTTCAGGTAGCTTTCTATGGTGGTTCGATCATGGGGCTCACAGTGGCTTCCATGGGGCTGCTTGGTTTAGGCGGTCTATATCTCTTATTCGGCGCAGACCCTACTCACGCGGAAGCCATTCACGGTTTCGGTATGGGGGCTTCATCAGTGGCCTTATTCTCCCGTGTTGGTGGCGGTATCTATACCAAATCAGCAGACGTCGGCGCTGACTTGGTCGGGAAAGTGGAAGCGGGTATTCCAGAGGACGATCCACGCAACCCTGGCGTAATTGCTGACAACGTTGGTGACAACGTGGGCGATGTTGCCGGTATGGGGTCGGATATTTTTGAGTCCTATTGTGGCTCAATGATTGCGACTATCGCGATTGCGTCCACTATGGCGGCTGGTTCTGTGGCTTTACTGGCGGGCGATCGTGCTCAGCTTATGTTTGTGCCCCTGGCTTTGGCCTCTACTGGCTTGATCTGCTCTTTGCTTGGTATTGCCGTTGTTAAAATTATGTCGGCCAAAGCACCCGATGTAGCGCTGCGATTCGGCACCATTGGTGCAACCATAATATTCATGGTCGCAGCCTATGTTTTGATTAACAAAATGGGAATACACACCAATGTCTGGTGGTGTGTTGTTGCCGGTGCAGTCGGTGGGATCAGTATTGGTCTTGTTACCGAATACTACACAGGCGGCAAGCCAGTACAAAAAATTGCTAAAGACGGTGAAACAGGGCCTGCTACGGTCATGATCTCCGGTCTGGCGACAGGTATGGAATCGGTGGTGATTCCGGTGATTTGTATTGCTGCGATTATATTTATCTCCAGTTCACTATTACCAGAAGGTGCCGGCGTATACGGTGTGGGTATTGGCGCGGTAGGTATGTTGGCCACGGTAGGTATCACAATGGCCATCGATGCTTATGGCCCGGTTGCTGATAACGCTGGTGGTATTGCTGAAATGGCGGGCTTGGGTGAAGAAACCCGTGCGATTACCGATGGCTTGGACGAGGTTGGTAACACGACTGCGGCAATTGGTAAGGGGTTTGCCATTGGTGCTGCTGGTCTTGCGGCGTTGGCGATTATTGCCGCCTTTATTGAAACCATCTCCCATAAAAACCCGGACTTCACCTTGGAAATCAATAATCCTGTGGTATTAATGGGAATGTTCCTTGGCGCTATCTTCCCGTTCCTGGTCAGTGCTATTACCATGCGCGCAGTTGGTGATGCGGCCTTTGATATGATCAAAGAGATTCGTCGACAATTTAAGGAAATCCCAGGGCTACTGGAAGGCAATGCGAAGCCAGATACGGATCGCTGTGTTGATATTGCTACGCGTGCAGCATTACGTCGAATGGTATTACCTGGCGTGCTTGCTGTTGCCTCACCGGTCTTGGTTGGCTTCTTAATTGGGCCAGAAGCGCTTGGCGGGTTCTTGGGCGGTGCGCTTATCTGCTGTGTGCTGCTTGCATTAATGATGGCCAACGCCGGTGGAGCCTGGGATAACGCCAAGAAGTTTGTGGAAAAAGGTAATTTCGGCGGGAAAGGCTCGTCCGTTCACGCCGCGGCAGTTGTTGGTGATACTGTCGGCGATCCGTTCAAAGATACTTCTGGTCCTGCAATGAACATTTTAATTAATGTTATGGCGATTGTGAGTTTAGTTATCGCGCCATTGCTTTAATTATTATTTCCTCTGATCTTATCCCCCGGTTTTCCGGGGGATTTTGTTTTCTCCCGAATCACTTTCTTATTTTTTCAATCCCCTGGTTTGATAGGTCGTAGTTGCCCTTTTTCAAATTCTTCCAAAGCGTTGCTGTAAAATATTCTTTAATGTGTTTTGCAGTGCGTTCATATTGTTTTGTTTTTGTCGAGGTAATTCTTTGTTATATGAAAAAATAAAATAGAAAATCACCGATTCAAACTCATTGTGAATTTGGGCGGAGTTTAAAAATAAAGTGGCTATAGTTTACTAAGCGAACGTTTTATACGAAAAATAACAATCAAATCAGGAGATATGTATGCTTCGCTTGTGGAACTTTATTTTATTTTTAGCGCTTATTTTTAGTCTGGGAGCATGTAAAAAAACTGAAGCTCCGCCTAAGGGACCGATATCGGCACCAACACCAACTATTGATATACGTCCTAGCGAAGTGAATATCCCGATTCAAATTCACTTGGATAAATTAACTGAACTGGCCTTAAACGAAGTTGAAAATCCTATATCATCTGGAACAGATGAAGTGGATGCCAACGTTAAGTTGAAACTTTTGACCGTTGTGGAAAAAGAGGTAGAAAAAGTTGAACGCTCGGTCAGGAACGAAGTCCGCAAGGTTCGAAAAAAAACAGGGCAAAAATGTAAAAAGATTATTGGTTCATTCCTGAGTAAACTTATTTGTGAGCCTATTTTTTCCCTGGTAGAAATTACGGTTCAGGTTCCTCAGGAAATTATCAAAATTGTTAAGGTATTTGAGGAGGTCTGGGTTGATGAGGTAAGAAATACCAAGGTTAGAGTCAAACATGAGGCGAGTATCAGCAGTTTTTCAATCGCTTTGCAGGGGCGAGCGATTAGTCTGGCGGCGGATATTGATTACTGGCTTGAGTTGGGGGTGAAAGAAGAGTACCTCAATAGTATTCGGGCAACCGTGGATGGAATTGCTACCTGCGGTGTGGGAGAGGAGCTTCGCAGAGTCAGAGTTGAAGTCTATGGCAATATTGATGCGGATGAGTATGGCAACCTTACCTTTACCCGAGACAACAAAAAAATAACCTGGGTGCGAGAGTGTCGGCTGACGGCGGCGGATATCGAAGTCAGTGATATCTTGGATTTGCCCGGTATAGATAAAGCGTTTGATAAAGCCATTAATAAAGCAATTGATCGTTTACCTTCAGAATATCAACTACGACCTGTTATCGCCAAAACCTGGCAGCAAATGCAGGAGCCGCTCACGCTGGCAGAGAATATTTATATCTCAATTAATCCTGAGCAAGTCGGTATCACGCCGATTAATGGAGTCGGTGGTGTGTTGCATACTGGCGCTGCCGTGAAGTTTAGACCGGTCGTGTTTTACGGCAAAAAACCTGCTAGCAGTAAGTTGCCATTACCGGAGAAATTCAGCCAAGTTGGTGAGCAGGGTAATTTCAATTTATTGGTTAACGGGGTTATCCATTTGCAGACTTTGGTCAATACACTCTATGAAGATCTGAAATCAGAAAATATTGAGGTGTCGGGTAAAAAAGTGGTTTTTGATAAGCCTCGTATGTATGGAGGTAAAAATCGAGAATTGGTTTTGGGAGTAAAAGTGAAAAAGCCAATCAAAGCAACCTTATATCTTACTGGTACGCCCACTCTGGACTTGGAGAAGAAAATCATCGCATTCCCTGATTTGGACTACACATTGGATACTAAAAATTGGTTGGCTAAGTCTGCGGATATGTTTTTACACGAAAAATTCCTAGCAATGATCCGCGAGAAAACTGTGTTTGATCTGGACGAAAATACCCGTAAGGTACTGGCTACTATTGGTTCATTTGATGAGCCTGTCGGCCCTGGCGTATTACAAGGGAAAACCGATTCTGTCGGTGTCGAATATGTCGGGTTGAGTCGGCATTCAATTCACACTTATCTCAGCGCAAAGGGCTCAGCGAGCTATCGAGTAACAGATATTTAATGTTGTTACGTATAAAGCGGGCAGAACGCTGCCCGCTGTCGCTTGCATTAATTCGCTTGGGAGCGAGGGGTTTTATTTGTTGATGGTGGTAGTAGTGGCAATGATATTTGCGGACGTTCACCATTTAACGTATTTAAAAACGCAACGATATCACGCGTTTCTGTGTCCGTTAGGTCTTTTCCAAGTTGTATTTCCGCCATCACTTTAACCGCATCTTCCAGTTTCCAATATTGTCCGTCGTGAAAATAAGGGGCGTTTAGCGATACGTTGCGTAGCGTGGGCACTTTGAACATTAAATCGTCTGCAGGTTTTCCTGTCAGTTCTATACGACCACGTTTTTCATTTTCAGTCTGGTATGGTTTGATCAACCCCATTTTTTGAAAGCTGTTTCCCCCAACCGCTTGGCCATTGTGGCAAGCAACGCAACCTACATTTTTAAACAGTTCATAACCACTTTTTTCCTGTTGTGTTATAGCGGTTTCCTCGCCATTTAGGTATTGGTCAAAACGGCTGTTGGGTGTCAGTAGTGTTTCCTCGAAGGTGGCAATTGCATCCGTAATCGTGTCGATGGAAATGGGTTGTT
Organism: Teredinibacter sp. KSP-S5-2; assembly: GCF_032773895.1. Taxonomy (NCBI): domain Bacteria; kingdom Pseudomonadati; phylum Pseudomonadota; class Gammaproteobacteria; order Cellvibrionales; family Cellvibrionaceae; genus Teredinibacter; species Teredinibacter sp. KSP-S5-2. The sequence goes on from NZ_CP120416.1 coordinate 4,946,094, forward strand.
TACCATACACTTTCGCAAAACGTTTTTGGTATTCTGGAATACTGGCGATTGTTTCTGTGGCGAGCTTGTGGGTTGCGCCCATTTCTATATCGTTGGCGATGGGGCCCGCGGCTTGCTCTTTCAAGTCTTTGGCTCGGCCATCCCAAAATTGCGCAATATTCAGCGAAGAGTTAAAGACTGTTGGTGCTTTAATTGGCCCAATTGTCCATTTATGGCCGATAGATGCGGGGCGATTGTCTCCTCCTCCCATAGAGAGGTTGTGACATGTGTTGCAGGAAATAATTTGTGATTTTGATAACCGCGGTTCAAAAAAAAGCATTTTCCCCAGTTCGACTTTTTCCTGATCACTGATTTTGGGGTTGGGAATAGGTTGTATTGGTTCATTCGTTTTTGCGACAGCGTAAACCTGTTGCGCAAACGAAAGGGATATGACTATTAGCCAAATAAAGTAACGCATACTTTTCTCCAAAGTCTAATGTTGTTTTACCCGATATCGTCTGGGATGATTGAAAAATTGTCAGTTAGTACGAGGCTTGGAGAGCGAAGTTAATCAGAGTTGAACGAATAATATCTAACAAATCTATAACAAATATGTCGCCAATCTATCAACTTTCTGTATAGTTTTTATTGGGTGTTTTTGTTTTATTATATTGTCGTCATAATTGACGTCTGTTGGATTTTAACATGCCTCTATTTGGAAAAATATTAACTGTGACGCTAAGCAAATTTATTTATTTGAAAAATCTAATATAAGGATTTTAAAGTTAAGCTATTGGGTGTGTAAATCTTTTGTTGAATTTTTTTTAATTTTTTACATTTGCTTTGCAGTTGAGAAATATAAGCTACATGATAATCGCTATTATTACGTGGTGTGATTTGATGGCTATAATAATGGAGCGATTTTTACGGATGGGGGTGAAAATAAAATGTTAGGTAAGTTGCTTGTTGGGGTGGTTCTGAGTGTTGTTTTTTTATCCCTAATTTTTTTTCTACTTCGTAGTCCTCAGCGAGAAGGTCCATGGTTGGTAATGCAGGAGCGATTGCCTAAAGTTACGGTTAACCAGAACACGGTGACGATTGAAAATATTCGGGATTTTCGTTATCAAAAAAATGGTGATGTTGAACGGGTTCAATACCTCACTAAGCAATATTCGCCAGACAGTTTACAGCGTGTATGGTATGGGCTGTCGCATTTTGGTGATCACGGCCTGGCGCATGCATTTTTGAGTTTTGAATTTTCTGAGGGAGAATACCTGGTTGCTTCTATTGAAGCGAGATTGAAACCAGGACAACAATATCACCCGATTAAAGGATTGTTTCGTGTATACAATCGAATGATGGTGCTGGGAACAGAGCATGATATCATTGGTTTGCGTACCCATTTCCGAAAAGAGCGAGTGTTACTTTATCCGTTAAAGCTTTCGCCAGAGCAAGCGCATGATTTATGGTCCAACATTTTGATGGACACCCAATCTATTTTTGATACTCCGGATTTTTACAACACTGCTTTGGATAATTGTATTACCGGTATACTTCAGTATACGAGTCAGTGGGAAAGGTTTTTTAATCGCTTCGATTATCGAGTTTTACTTCCAGGTTACTCAGACGAACTGGCCTATAAATATCAGTATATTGATGGGGATGGGAGCTTGCCCGAGCTGCGTTTGACAGCGCAAATACGAGATATTAAAACAATTCCGCTAGACGGAAGTTTTTCAGCTCGCGTGCGCGCAGGTTGGCAGTAAATGTTACATACAATCCGCTGTTATAGGCAGCGGATTGTATTCGGGATAAGCGAAAGCGTTTTTAAATCCAGGCCAAAGGCAATATTGCTATTGGAAACAAACTCTTTCGCGGGGGTGTGCTCAACCAAATTGAGGGAGCAGTCCCACATGTCCTTTACTTGGCCGTTCTTCGTTTCATATTTTGATAAATTACACTGACTGCTTACAGACAGTGAATTCGTCGACTGATAGGAAAGAGAGAAGGCCGTGGCTAAATGTTGTCCCAATGTTAAAGCCATGTCTGGTTGTGAAGCGGACGTTACCTGACATAGAGGTTCATCTTTCAGCGAGTAACTCATGTTAGCAAGTAAACTTGCGAACACGGCTTCACCACTCGGTGGTGTGGGTGAGCTACCGCTATGGGATATGCAACTACATCCAGTTAACAACAGTGCGACTAATGCAAGCTGTTTCATATAAATTTCCCGTAGTAAAACTCCACCGTGGTGCCGGAGGTTTTGTATGCGCCCGTAAATTTACTTTTGAAAACTTCAAGTGTATCGGCAACCACTTTATTTTGTGAGTTGCTGTAATTGTACACCTTACCACCTGTTAAGATTCCAATATGTTTTCGTGGATGGTTGCCCATGACCAATGTGTCACCGCTTTTGCTCACGTTGGAAGCCAGAGTAACAAATATGAGGCACTCTGTTAGGGCGGCAGATTTATCTTTCAATAGACCTTTGGTCAAACATTTTTTAAACAGGTCGTCAACACGTATGGTTGCGCCTTTATCTTTCTTTTGTTTATCCGCCCAGGTGAAGTTTTTACAGGTAGGCCCTGCGAATTCGTATCCCATCATGTGCGAAACAAAATGTGCACAGTGATTTTGCGAATTATTTTTGCCTAGAGTAAAAGGACAAATATCGCCAATAGATTTGTTTGCATAACTAGAGATGTTGGATGGGACGCTGGACATAAGACTGTGACTCGAATCTAGTGTGAACTTACCTCAAAACTGCTCTAAGCCGTCTATATACCGCTATCGTGTTTAATGCGTCGGGTTTATCTACTGTAAACTTTGCTAAAACGCTTCGGCCTTATTTCAACAACTCATCACAAATTGTGAGAAGAGCGTTCATTATCACAAAATGCTATCTGCTGAAATGTGAACCTGCACCCATTGTTGAAACGTTTGTTTAATTGAAAAAAGGCTGAATGGAATAAAATCGCATACTCGCTTCTTATTGTGATAGCTTCTGCGTTTTCTTCTAAATTGAATCTCCTCATTCTCTATAAAATGGTTTGAATCATTAAGGGTGGGCATCCTGCCCGAAGTTTTCCTTTTTAGCTTTTCATTCTCTAGCTTATTAGCGATTGAGTGTGTTTGTTTTTTAACTCATGAAGGTCGTGTGGTCTGATTTTTGACCCACTGTTCGATGTTCATGAATCGACAGGCCTAGTTTTTTTAACAAAGCTCTGCGACTGGCGTTTGGGCCTAATTCATTTAACGCGATGGCGACCTGGTTGTAGGCTGATATTTTGTCTTTTACGGCAACAGTCTGGTCAATATCGTAGCCGAGTGCTTTTAATACCCTGGCTTTGAAAGTGAAGCCGGCCCACTCGTTGCCACCAAGGTGTGATAGAGCTGCTTCGATCTTTAAATGGTTTGGTGTTGGGCCTTCAATACGGTACAAATCTTCTTCATTGACTAGCCCAAGGGGTCTATATATTGGTGTGTTTCTTATTTGGCTTAGCATTGTGAAATCCTGTTCTGATCCTGTGAGGAATAAAAATAGATTAGCAGTAAAATACTGTATATTCAAACAGTATTTTGGGTTGCGTTAATCAATTTTTCTATTCTGTGATGTTCCGTGTTTTGATCTGTTTTGGGGCAAAAAAAAGCGCCCTGGGGATGGGCGCGAAGAGTGGAGAGGTCGCACAAAATTCAGTGATATAAGGTTGTTGCCCACAGACCTTTTTTGGCCATTTCGCTGGCCCAAAACACATTGGGCTCCGGTGATTGCATGCACTTGATGTACACCTTCAAGCCCGATTCTGCCAGTTTTCTGGTTCCATAAGGGCCTATATCGTGGCCCTCTCGAGTGGAAAAGTACCAATCCCCGTCGACAACAAAAAAGCGATCAGTTCGAAACCAGGTTTGCTGTTGTTCGCCATTTCGATGAGTAATTCTTGGAGCGCGTTGCATATTCATCCGCCTGTGTAAATTAGCTGCCTCTGATTAAATAGTAGGCAGGTTTTGGCGTGTAAAATAGATTATGTATTTATTAAAACGGTGGCGCGAAAAAACACAAAAACATTAAAAAGGGGTTTTTAGTCATTCGAGTTAGGAAATTAGAAATGTCTAAAATTACGTGGAATATGCCTAGATAAGTGCCTTTTTTACAAGCATTTGAAGTATTTTTAAACAATCTTCTTCGAACCAGCTATTTTTTTTAAGCCAAAGTGTGTTTCTTGGGGAGGGATGGGGCAGAGGAATAATTGGCTGTGCCGAGTTTTTATTTTTGTAGTTGTTAAACCAGTTTTGCACGCGTTGGCTGAGAGTGGATTTATCCTTGCCCAAATAGTAGTTTTGGGCGTATTGCCCTACGAGTAGTGTCAGCTGAATATTGGGTAAATATTGCAAGACCTGCTTATGCCATAACGGGGCACATTCTGGTCTGGGAGGTAGATCGCCGGATTTTCCTTTTCCTGGGTAACAAAACCCCATAGGCATTATGGCTAATTGAGTCGGGTCATAAAAATCCTGGTCGTTCAGTTGCAGCCATTGTCGCAAGCGTTTTCCGCTGGGGTCATCCCAAGGGATGCCTGAAGCGTGAACTTTTGTTCCAGGAGCCTGGCCAATTAACAGAATACGAGCCTCGGGGTTAGCTATAAGCACAGGCCGCGGAGCAAAAGGTAAATGCTCTGCGCAGTGTGTGCAGGATTTTATTTCCTGAATTAATTGGTTCAGTTTTCTTTCGGACATGCTGCCTATTATCTATTAATATGCACCTTTCGGTACATAATCAGGGTTTTATCTAGTTCATGCATATTCATATTCTCGGTGTATGTGGCACGTTTATGGGGTCGCTCGCTCAGTTGGCGAAGACCATGGGGCACAAGGTGACGGGCTCAGATCTCAATGTTTATCCCCCCATGAGTACACAGTTACGCAATGCCGGTATAGATCTGATCGAGGGTTTTGATCCTGCCCAGTTAGAACCAAAGCCGGACTTGGTTGTTGTAGGGAATGTAATCAGCCGGGGTAATCCAGTGATGGAAGCTGTGCTGAATAAAGGCATCACATATACATCTGGCCCACAGTGGTTGTGCGACTTTTTATTGAAAGACAAGTGGGTGATGGCAATAGCGGGAACTCATGGTAAAACCACCACCACTTCCATGTTGGCCTGGATATTAGAATATGCGGGTATGAAACCGGGCTTTTTAATTGGTGGTGTGCCGGGTAATTTCACAACCTCTGCCCGTTTGGGTGAGACTGATTTTTTTGTCATCGAAGCCGACGAATACGATACGGCTTTTTTTGATAAGCGCTCCAAGTTTGTTCACTACCGGCCAAGAACGCTCGTGATTAATAACCTGGAATTTGATCACGCAGATATTTTTTCAAATCTCAAAGCCATTCAAACACAGTTCCATCATCTTATGCGGAGTATTCCGGGAGACGGTGTGGTGATTACACCAAGAGCTCATTCTGCAATACAAGAAGTGATTGATCTGGGGTGTTGGAGTGAGCGACAGACTATGACAACGGAAGGTGAGCAAGCGGATTGGATGTTAACTGACGTGGCCGACGATGGTAGTCGCTTCCAGGTGGTATTTCAGGGCGAGACGCAAGGCGAAGTGCATTGGGAGTTATTAGGTAAACACAATGTGGCCAATGGTTTAAGTGCGATAGCAGCAGCGAGACATGTTGGAATATCTCCAGCAGTTGCCTGCACCGCCCTTTCTACATTTAAAGGTGTTAAACGACGCTTGGAGTTGGTAGGTAAAGTTGGAAATATTTCTGTCTACGATGACTTCGCACATCACCCGACGGCCATTAGCACAACGCTTCAAGGCCTGCGTTCAAATGTCGGCGACAAAAAAATATTGGCTATTATTGAGCCGCGTTCCAACACCATGAAAAAGGGAATTCATAAAGAGCAATTGCTGACGGCCATTGAAGATGCATCGCAAACTTTTTGGTTTCAACCTTCAGGGCTAAATTGGCAGTTAGCGGATTTTGTGGAAAGTGACGTGTCGTTCGTGTGTTCTTCGGTTGATGATATTCTGCAAAAAACACAAGCTTATTGTCGATTAGCCTCTGATGAGGATGTGCATATTGTGGTGATGAGCAACGGTGGTTTTGACGGTATACATCAAAAACTGATTCAGCAATTAAGTACAGCCAACGGTTAATAATATGCAGGTAAACAACCAAGTTAAAACGGTTACTTTAGCAATAACCGGCGCTTCTGGGGCGCAATATGGTTTGCGTTTGTTACAGTGCCTGATCCAGGCTGATTGCAAAGTGTATTTGTTGATTTCTGATGCGGCAAGAATTGTTATTAATACGGAAACCGATTATACATTGCCGGAATCTTTCGAAGAGCAGTCGCAGTTCTTTCAGCAATTTACAGGGGCGAAAGATGCTCAGTTGACGCTCTTCGCAGAAAAAGATTGGTTTGCGCCAGTTGCTTCTGGTTCGAGTTCACCTTCTTCTATGGTGATATGTCCAGCCAGTGGTGGAACCATTTCGGCGATTGCAACCGGAGCAAGTAATAACCTGATTGAGCGTGCTGCCGATGTGGCATTAAAGGAGCGTCGACAGCTAATCGTTGTGCCGAGAGAAACACCCTATTCACAATTGCATCTGGAAAACATGCTTAAACTGGCTCAATTAGGGGCGATGATCATGCCCGCCAGCCCGGGCTTTTATCAGACACCGAAAACCATCGAGGATCTGGTTGATTTTGTGGTAGCGAGGATTCTGGATCAGCTAGAGGTGAAGCAGGATATTCTGCCCCGTTGGGGAGAGTGTGCAGGCAACTAGCCTTTAAGCACAGTATAAGCCGCAAAGATAAGTGCAGCGATAATGGTGAAGGCAACTGTCCAGCCGATAATTCCATTCTGTTTTTTGTAGGTTGGCTCTTCTCTGTTGCCAGGGGAAGTGGGTTTTATTTTCCACTTTTTCTCTGACGCGGGTGTGTTTGGTTCCGCTTCGGGTGGCGCGATAGCGCGTTGAATACTGGTTGACGACTTCGGCAGTTCTATACCCGGTCCAAAAACGCGAAAACTGTATACATCAAGCCGAATGCGGTCACCTGGGAAAACGTTCAGTTCACTGATTTTCTTATCGTTTACAAAGGTGCCGTTAGAGGAGTTTAAGTCTCTTAGCGTAATGCTGTCGCTATTAATGACGACGGAGGCATGTTGTCGAGACAGGTGTGTACCAGGAAAAACAATATCGCATTGCTTTCCCCTGCCGAGAATAATCGGCTCATTCGTTTCTTTTTTGATCAATGGAAACTCTTGACCGGAAAGCCAGCTGGAGTCTGCAATTAACGACCAATAATCCGATTCCTGATCCAGGTCTTCGATTAAAGGATCAATAATCTCCAGTTCGGTGTTGCCAAAGCTTAAAACATCACCACAGACAATGGGTTTTTGATTAATTCTTTGTCCATTAACATAAGTGCCTGCGTCAGTGCTCAGGTCTTTGATTAAAAACGTATCATCCTGATGTAGAATTTTGGCATGATAGTCCGCAATGTTTTCGTCATCGAGTACCAGATGATTATCAGACGCTCGGCCAATCGTAAAGGTCTTCTCCATTATCCAGAAAGGGTCTTGACGTTTGTCCTTGAACTGAAGTTTTAGCATCTTGTCTATCAACTTGAATCGGAAGTGGGCAAGTATAACTCGCAAAATCTATTTGGGAAGGCACGAAGGGAGTCCTGAGAGGCTCGTTTCACGAAAATACTTTATTTATTAAACAAATAAGCTGGGCATCTCTTCCCGAATTCCTAATACCTCTAGTGTAGAATGAAATCCTGGCATTGAAAGTAATGAGATAAAGGTGATGACAGAAAACACACAAAATAATGACGGTAGTCCGGCCTGTATTGTTATACATTACTGCTCGCTTTGTCAGTGGCAGCTTAGAGCCGCTTGGATGGCTCAGGAAATTCTGCAGACTTTTGATCCTTCGGAAGTCATGCAAGTGGCTTTGAGGCCGGGTCAGGGCGGTGTATTTCAAATATGGCGTGAGTTGCCAGATCACGGTCGGGAAATATTGTGGGATCGAAAAATCGATACGGGTTTCCCTTCTGCCAAACAATTAAAACAACGTATCCGGGATGCGGTGAATCCCACCAAATCTTTGGGACACTTGGATAAACGTTCATCTGACTAGGGGTCATTGAGTGAAAGCCATTTCCAAATTATTCAACATGTATGTTTCATTAGTAACCTGTTATCCCAAAACAGTTTTAACGGTTATTGCCGCTATTACTGTTGCTTTGGCTGTCGGGTTACCTAATTTTAAGCTGGATGCATCCGCTGACTCTTTGACCTTGGAAAATGACCGCGATCTGGATTTTTTCCGTGAGGTTTCCAAACACTATCAAAGCGGGGACTTTTTGGTTGTTACCTACAACCCTAAAGTTGATCTGTTTAGTGACCAAGCGTTAAATACGCTGGGACAGCTAAAACAAGACCTGCTGGAGATTCCCGGTGTTGCAGGTGCGAACAGTATCCTGGATGTGCCTCTGTTGTATTCACCCAAGCGAGGCTTGGCAGACATTGTTAAAAAACCACGTACGCTACTTTCTCCCGACGTTGATCGTGAACTGGCGAAACAAGAATTCTTAACCAGCCCTATATACAAGGACTTAATATTAGGGCCTGATGGGCAGACAACGGCAATTCAATTAAATCTGGCTTATGACGCAAAATATATTGAGTTGGTTCAGGAACGTGATGGTTTACGCGCAAAACGAAATCGCGGTGGTTTAAGCGAGCAGGAAGCACTGCGTTTGGAAGCGGTGAGTGCGGAGTTTTTGGATTACCGAACCAAGGCCGATGCGCGCGCTCGTGATCGGGTTGAGCAAGTGCGAAATGTGGTTGCCAAATATAAAGATGAAGCGCAAATCTATGTGGGTGGGGTATCGATGATCGCCGCCGACATGATTCAGTTTATCAAAAATGATCTGGTTGTCTTTGGTACAGCGGTCCTACTGTTTATGGCCATTACTCTCGCGGTAATTTTCCGAGCCAAGCGTTTTGTTGTGATTCCAATGATCAGCTGTGTCACGGCGGTGGTGATGATGCTTGGCTATGTGAGTTGGTTGGATTGGCGACTCACCGTCATTTCTTCCAATTTTGTGGCGTTACTGTTAATTATTTCTCTGGCAATCATTATTCACCTTGTTGTGCGCTACAGAGAGTATGTCGATGCGAACCCGGATTGGAATCGACACCAGTTGGTTGCGGCCACAGTTAAGTTTATGGCCCGTCCATGTTTTTACACTGCGCTTACGACTATTGTGGCGTTTGCGTCATTAGTGGTGAGTGGTATTCGTCCGGTTATTGATTTTGGTTGGATGATGACTATTGGTCTGGTTGTCGCGTTAATTTTAGGTTTTCTTATCTTGCCTTCAGCGCTAATGCTAATGCCGAAAGATAAACCGTCCGCCGCCGCGAATAGTGGTGAAGATCACGAACCGCTGACCATGATTTTTTCACGAATAGTGGAAAATCATGGTGGTGTTGTGTTGTTTGGTAGTGTGGTTGTTGCCGTGATGAGTGCCTGGGGTATCTCGCGCTTACAGGTGGAAAATCGATTTGTGGACTACTTTCATGACAGCACCGAAATCTATAAAGGTTTGTCCCTGATTGATCAGCAGCTGGGCGGTACAACGTCCCTCGATATTGTTGTGACATATAACCCGGAAGAAGATCGTGTTGAATTGGCTGTTGATGATGGGTTTGACGGCGAAGGCTTTGATGACGGTTTTGAATCCGATTCTGGTTTTGAAGATGAAGGATTTGATGATTTTTCTGATAACTCGGCAAAAGGAAGCAAAGATACTTTTTGGTTAACTGTTGCTGGATTGAAAAAAATCACATTACTGCATGATTACTTGGAAATGCAGCCAGAGATTGGCAAAGTAAACTCTTTGGCAATTTTGTATCAGGTAGGCAAGGATATTAACGGCGGGTTAAATGATTTTGAATTGGCTGTGATGCAACGTAAATTGCCTCCAGAAGTCGCTGGGGTTTTGATTAACCCATACTTGTACCCTGCCGGCGATCAGACCCGGATCAGTTTGCGTATTCACGATACCTTTCCTGGCTTGAATCGATCTGAGTTGGTTGAGCGAATTAAAAAGCATGTGGACGAGAGTCCAGATTTTAATGCCGACAATGTTTCTTTTACCGGCCTGCTCGTTTTATATAACAACATGCTACAAAGCTTGTTTAGCTCGCAGATTGTTACCTTAGGTGCGGTGTTTTTTGCCATTATGCTAATGTTTGTGGTGCTGTTCCGTTCGTTGAAAATTGCATTGGTCGCCATCTTTCCAAATATTCTTGCAGCGTTTTCTGTGCTGGGTGCCATGGGATTGATTGGCCTGCCATTGGATATGATGACTATTACCGTTGCCGCAATTACGGTGGGTATCGGGGTGGACGATACTATTCATTATATTCATCGCTTTAAAGAAGAGGTGCGTGTTGATGGTGATTATGTTGCCGCCATGCATCGTTCTCATCATTCTATTGGGCGAGCAATGTATTACACCTCAATTATTATTATTTTTGGTTTTGGCATTATGGTGCTCTCGGAATTTATTCCGACCATCTATTTTGGGCTGTTAACTGGTTTGGCTATGTTTTCTGCTTTGATGGGAGCGTTGTTATTATTGCCAAAACTTATTTTGATGGTGAAACCGTTTAAACTGAATTAGATAAGTCCCTTATGTGCCACGCATTTATTTTAAATGTGTATGCAGGTAAATGCGTGGTTACCCTTTCCTGAATAATAATTCCCTTTTTACTTGTATTGATAGTTCGTTTGTCGTGCTCTAATGCGTGTGCGATGGTGTTGATGTTATTCGCAAGTAGCGCGAATCAGTTTGAGTTAATGATTGGTAGTGTGAACAGAGAACATGCGAAGGAAGGGTAAACCGTCGCCATAATTCAATACAGCGACGGTTTGAACGTTTTTTTATTTAATGGCTTTAATACCTTTCTCAAGCAGAATGCACAGAAGAAAACCAACTGCTAGCCCAGCAATATTGGCGAGTATGTCGACTACCTCAGGTTGGCGGGTAGCAGTCAGTCCTTGAGAAAGCTCAATAAGGATCGAATAGGGGATGGCGAATAACAATGGCATCCAGATGTTGTAGCGACCCAGGCATGCCACCCAGGCTGACAATATTAATAAAATGTTACCGATAAAATGTAGAGCCGTGTTAGATGCGTTTATTCCAAGCGAGTCTGGGTTGGGGATTAATGATAAAGTGCTAAAGATAGCGATTGCCACTAAGAATTGTGTCTGACGAATTTTTGTTACACTGGCATTACTAATAATTGAGTTTAAATCCCGCATCTTCAATGACCTTAAACACTGTCTTTTATTTTTCCGAAAATGAAAGAAATCCTGCGCCACATTCTGTCGCAAAAAAGAAAGTTGTAAGTGGTTAATAACTGCCTAGTTAGGATTTTCAGGCAATGCTACAACAATTTTCGCTCCCCCGAGCGAGGATTCCCCAGTAGAGAGCGCTCCATTGTAGCTGCTAATGATATCTACCGCTACAGCTAATCCGATTCCCTGTCCGGCGGTTGCAGTGTCGGCTCTGGCACCACGTTTTAGAATGTCTTTGTGTAATTTTTTATCGATTCCTGGTCCGTCATCTTCGATGATGATTTGGTGAAGATGGTCTTCTTTTATTGAGCTGACACATACTTGAGTTAAACCATACTTAAACGCATTTTCCATGAGGTTACCGAAGACTTCCATAAAGTCATTTTCGTCACCGGAAATGAATAATGCTTCCTCTACATCGTTGGTGAAATGAATTTTTTTCTCTTGGTAGACTTTTTGTAATGCCTGGCTGAGTCGTCCTACCAATTTGAAAATGGACACCTTATTTTTGACTAGCGTGTGTGAGTGTAGTGTGGCTCGTTGTAGTTGGTGCGTCACAATATCCGACATGCGTTGAACCTGTTCAGTCACAGTTCGTTCAATATCGTGAGCGCTTTTGTTTGTACCGTTTTGACTGGTAGCACCTTGAATAATGGCAAGGGGGGTTTTGAGGCTGTGTGCCAAATCTGCCAGAGTGTTTTTGTATCTTTCCCTCTGTGTTTGTTCGACATTAAGTACGGTATTTAAATTGTCAGTAACAGGCTGAATTTCTCTTGGGTAGTCCCCCCTTAATCGTTTTTGTTCACCGGAATTGAGTCCAATAATATCTTTAGCCAGTGACCCTAATGGCAGTAAGCTCCAGCGAACAATTAACCATTGTGAGAACAACAAAATAACGGACATGCCTCCCAGCCATATCCATAAGGAGTTACGGTAGCGTCTGAGTTCTTTTTTTAAGGTGTCTTGAGTGTGGAGGATGTCGAAACGAAATTCTCTTTCCTTATCCAGATCCCAGATGGTTTTGTAACTGAGCAGATAGTAGTGTTTTCCCTGCCATGTAATCTGACGAAAATGAAAAACGCCGGGTTCGATCGAAGTATCGGCTCCGGGGTAAGTGAAGCGGGTATTGGTGTTTTTATCAGTCAATGTCAGGGATAGTGATCGCCAGACATTGCGGTGGTTACCGTCGCTGACTTTGGCATAAAGTCCAGAATCCGCAGAAGAAAATCGAGGTTCTGCGAATGCCGGCGGGAGCTCCAATGTGTTCTCTCCCGGCTCGGTGGAACCGATCAGCATATACATGTGAGCCTTAAGTGCGTCTTTTTCTGCGCTTAACAAGCTTTCATGGAAAACTTTATCCAGCGAGTAGCCGCTAAAACCAAGCAAAAGAGGTAAAAGTGCGGCCGCGGCAAAAAAATAGCGCGAAGACAGTGAGTTAGGAATACGCACGAGAGCTTTCCGTTAGCCTTGATCCAACGTAAATCGGTACCCTTGCCCCCGAATGGTTTTAATCGGTTTGAGTGTGCCGTCGGGGTCCAGCTTTTTACGCAGGCGACCAATAAATACTTCAATCACATTGCTGTCCCGTTCGAAATCCTGGTGGTATAGGTGCTCGGTCAATACAGTTTTGGAAATAGATTCTCCGGCGTGGAGAGCGAGATATTCGAGAGTGTTGTACTCGTAGCTGGTGAGCTCTATCACTTGCCCGCTCAGGCTGACTTGCTTGGCGGTGGTATCAATACTGATTGGGCCGAAGGTTAAGTTGGGTGAGGTATTACCAGTTGAGCGTCGAATGAGAGCGTTTACCCTGGCGTTAAGTTCTTCAGCGTGAAAAGGCTTAACCAAATAGTCGTCGGCTCCGGCTTCCAGCCCTTTAACTTTATCCTGCCAGTGTCCGCGAGCGGTGAGAACTAACACTGGGTACTTTTTGCCTTCCTCTCGCAGTTTTTTTATAAGCTCGATACCATCCATAATTGGTAAGCCGATATCAATGATGGCCAGGTCGTAGTCGAATTCGGTCGCAAAATACAAGCCTTCCTGGCCATCAGCTGCGGTGTCTATAACAAAGTCTTTATTCTTGAAATAATCCGCAAGCTGGTCGCAAATCTCTTGTTCGTCTTCAACGATAAGTAATTTCATAGGGGCCTCATTTAACCGCCACGATTGCCATTGATGGTGACAATCTTGACTCTACCTGAGTCCTGCAGCAGCTTTACTTTATAGATTGTTTTTCCGTTCTGGTTTTGCTTCTGGACGCTGAGGACCTTGCCGCCATGACGCTGTTTGGCGATCGCAGCAGCTTGGCCTTCGCTGATGACGTTATTCTGGGCTAACCATAAGTCGTGGTGAGACGGATAGGCTTTGCCTGCGTGGGAGGGAACAGCGCATAACATAATCAGCGCGGTAACCATGCCAATACAAGAGCGTGTGATAGTGCGAAAAGTCATTGTATGCTCTCTCAGGATTAAGTGAGGTGCTTCTATTTTACGCCATGACTGGCGTTTCAGCACCTCTATGCCTCGACCTGCTTTGGCTTTTACTTAGAACTGAAGTGGTGCGACCTGGACAGACACTTTCATTTTCTTGCCTGGATCGTGATCCATTTCAGTTGTATAAGACCGTCCACCATAGCGGTAGGTAACGTCATAAGCCACAACTTCGCGCTCTCTATGGCTGGTGTACGTGGTCTCACAGCGTTCAACGTTGCGGTAGGTAGTTTCCTGGTAATCACCATGGTTGTACTGAGTGGCGTTTCTATGGCTGATATCTCGACCAATGGAGGCGCCTAGAATTGAGCCAACAACGGTTCCCAATTTTTTGTTGTCGTGTCCATGCCCTACCCGGTGACCAATCGCACCGCCGATTACCGCACCAACAATCGTGCCGGTTTTGGAATTATATTGACGTCTTGGCGTATCTTCCTGAACACGTTCTACCCAGCAGCTTTCTTGAGGAACATTACGCTCGACCACTTGGTATATGGGGGTGACTTGAGTGACCCGAGCGTAATCTACAAACGAGTCGTTTGCTGATGTTGAATGGCTGAACATTGAGAGGGTTGTTAAGCCGGCAGCAATTAGCATTAGTTGTTTGTTCATGGCCTGCTCCTTAATGTGTTGAGCCAGTTGTTTAAGTTTCAGGCTCAGAATACTCCCTGGAAGCTGAATGGATGCTTAACGTTTCCGCTGAATCAATTGCCAGGCCTGTTGCAGGTTTTTTACGGTGTAATCGGCTCGAGAGAAGTCCTGGCTTTGGGAAAACGCATTTGGAATGGCGATGGTGGTTAGGCCTGCATCTTTTGCTGATTGCACACCACTTTGTGTATCTTCCAGAGCGATGGCGTGTGCGGCGGGTATTCCCAGTACTTCAAGAGCGTGTATGTACACGTCCGGAGCCGGTTTAGGATGTTTAACATCTGAGCGTGAGCATACCGCATCGAACCGGGTGTCCAGCTGGTGAGATTTCAGGGAGGCAAGTACTTCTGTTCGGGCCGCTCCGGTAGCCACAGCGGTAAGCATATTGTTCTCTTTGCAGGCTTGCAGGCATTCTTGTACATACGGCATCAAAGGGTATCGATCATTTTTTAAGTGTTCGTGAGTAAGTCGTATGTTTTCTTTGTAGAGCTCTTCGCTACTGAGCTTGGTGTTAAACCTTTGGGCAATATATTCGGCTGTCTGTGGTTTTGGTAAGCCGGAAAGTTCGCGGATGTACTCGTCTTGTTCGAAATCAACACCTTCTTTGGCGAGCATGGAGCGCCACAATTCGAAGTGCATTGCTTCAGAATCCACCAGAGTGCCATCGTGATCAAAGATTACTGCCTGAATCATATAAAATCGCTTTGTGTCGGTTTGTTGTAATGTGACGCCGTTATGAATAGCGTTGATTTATACTGCTGCTCTTCGCGAAAACCCTAGGGTCGCGGCAGTAGCGCTGGTATTATACTTGGCAAAATAATGAGGCTACGAATAAGTGTACGAAACGCGGGTCCAGTCATATAAAAACAGGTACAGCTTACGTTTTAATTTCGGCGTATTGAAGCTGGTTGGCCTGTGGAGTTGTTTGTCTTTTGTGTTGTCTGGGTGCGGCGCAGGCTGGGGCACGAAATCTGTTGTTGATGACGAAGCCTTTATCGATGTGATTACGCAGCAGACCAGAGCAATTGAAGAAGGGCACGAACAGCTTGTTATCCTGTCCGAAATGCATCGGCAGTTAAGTGAAGAGTTGGCAGAAACCAAAAAACAAGTGGATCTGCTGTACAAAAAACTGGCTGCGGCAAAAAGCATTGAACTCGCCAGTAAAAAACAAAATGTTGTCGTAAAAGAAAGCCCTCCCACGAAGAAGCAAACTAAGGAACCTCTGGATGGCAAGCTGGTCCTTGGGAGAATTGAGTGGGTATGGTTGGACTTGATGGGACAAACTCTCAAGGCCAAGGTCGATACGGGGGCTAAGTCTTCTTCTCTCAGTGCAGAGAATATTCAGGAATTTGAGCGGGACGGGCAACGCTGGGTACGTTTTAATATGCCGGAAGACCCAGATAAAAAAGTTTACGAAGCACCGCTGATCAAATATCAGAATGTCAGGCAGGCATCAGTGGAGGAAATGGATCAACGTCCAAAAGTGATGCTCGTGGTTCGTATTGGTGATTTGTCCGAGGAAACTGAATTTACACTCGCGGACAGGTCGAACATGAACTATCCGGTTCTACTTGGACGCCGATTTTTGCGTGATATTGCCGTCGTAGACGTAGCGCGAAAGTTTGTTCAGGATAAATTTGAAACCCAAAACCAAAAGGCTGTCGATAAACTAACGTCTCGATCAGATTCTCCGTGAAAAGGCACTCTCGTACCCCGTTTTATCTCCTTATAGCACTGCTCATTGTCTCCGGGTTAGCTCTGACTTGGTATCGTCATTACGCATTTGATGTTCCCTGGTTGCCAGGGGAAAAACGCCAGGTCTGGTCAATTGAAGCCAAGATCGAATTTCTTGCTCAAGGTGAGCCTATTGTTGCATCCCTGGCTATCCCCAGTAGTCAGCCTGGTTTTGAACTTATGGGGGAGCACACTGCATCGCCGGGTTACGGTTTGTCGTTTGTTGAGAAAGATGGTGGACGCAGGGCCGAGTGGTCAATCCGAAACGCCACTGGTCTGCAAACCCTCTATTATCGCATCGATATGTTATCTCTCGATTTTGAAGATTCCCCTTATCACCCCCCGTCACCGGATATTCGATTCAAGCTTAAAAAAGAAGGTCCGTATCAAACTGCTGCAGCGCAACTATTAGCTCGTG
This sequence comes from Teredinibacter sp. KSP-S5-2, assembly GCF_032773895.1. NCBI lineage: Bacteria > Pseudomonadati > Pseudomonadota > Gammaproteobacteria > Cellvibrionales > Cellvibrionaceae > Teredinibacter > Teredinibacter sp. KSP-S5-2. The sequence goes on from NZ_CP120416.1 coordinate 4,962,759, forward strand.
CCAAGGAACGTTCTGCAAATGCTTTCACGTTAACTCGGGAATTGATTAGCGAATTTAATACCCAAAATCAGACAGCCAGGTTTTTATTGCAGGAACAAAGCCGAACTCAATGGCTAGTGGAACTGTTGAATCTGGCTGAAATTAAATCCCGTGAGGTCTTGGTGTTGACGCTGGAAGATGGGCGTCGCAGGCAAAGTCTGCTGAGCTATTTGCAAGTTTATGACGGAGAAGAGTATCAGCTGTTTGACCCTAGAACCGGTAAGCAGGGGCAGGCGGCCAATCAGCTTTTATGGAAGTACCATTCGGACTCACTACTGGATCTTGTGGGCGGTACTCAGTCCAATGTTCACTTTTCTGTGATTGAACAGGAAGTGCCGGTAAGTCGAATGCTGGATCGGGACTTATTGTCGGATAAGCCTTTCTTGGATATATCCATTCATAGCTTACCTCTTGAAGAGCAGACTTTGTTTAAGGGGATTTTGTTGGTTCCGGTTGGTGTCTTGGTGGTTGTGTTTTTGCGTATTTTGATTGGTTTACGCACATCAGGAACCTTTATGCCGGTACTGATTGCTATCGCTTTTATCCAGACCAGTTTACTAACCGGGTTGTTGGGTTTTGTTTTGGTGGTGACAGCTGGTTTGGTTATTCGCAGTTATCTGTCACAGCTTAACCTCTTGCTTGTGGCTCGAATATCCGCCGTAATTATTTCGGTGATTGCCATTATCGCTGCGTTTTCTGTTTTATCTTTTCAGCTGGGTTTGAGTGAAGGGTTAAAAATTACCTTTTTCCCAATGATTATTTTGGCTTGGACAATTGAACGTATGTCCATTCTTTGGGAAGAGGAAGGGCCTCAGGAAGTACTTGTTCAAGTTGGAGGCTCACTATTTGTTGCACTGGTTGCCTATGTGCTAATGACCAATGAAGTGGTTCGTCATCTGACGTTCAACTTCTTGGGATTGCAGTTGGTGTTTATGGCGCTGGTGTTATTAATGGGGAACTACACTGGTTATCGCCTGTTGGAGTATCGACGTTTCAAGACGATGTTAAAGTAACCCCTTATGTCGATATTCTCTGCCTATAAAAAGCTTCATAACAGCGGCCTTCTCGGCATGAACCGACGTAACATATCCTATGTGAGTCGTTACAATCCGAGGAGCTTATTTCCGGTTGTTGATAATAAGCTCACCACCAAAAAACTTGCTCTCGAACATCAGGTCTCGGTTCCTGATTTAATTGGAGTGATTGAAGATCAGTCCGAAGTTTCCTCTTTAAAAAAATATTTACCCACCGACAAAGGATTTTGTATTAAACCGGCGAAAGGGTCCGGTGGTAAAGGTATTCTGGTTATTATCGATGTCAAAGAGGATATGTACGTTCGGCCAAATGGTGATTTGATTTCCCTGGAGGAGCTTGAACGGCATGTGTCGAATATCCTGGCGGGTTTGTTTTCGTTAGGTGGCGGCATTGACTCGACGATTATTGAATCGCTTATTGTCGTTGATCCGCTTTTGGCTAGTTATTCCTTCGAAGGTGTTCCCGATATTCGGGTGATTGTGTTTCAGGGCATTCCCGTGATGGCGATGATGCGGCTTGCCTGTGCTGCATCCCATGGCAAAGCCAATCTTCATCAGGGGGCGGTTGGTGTTGGCATTGATATCGCCACCGGTAAAGCCATTAATGCCGTCCAGAATGATGAGCTTATTTCCCTGCACCCTGATACTGGGCAAGACCTGCTGCAGTTGGAAATACCCAACTGGAATAGTTTGCTGGAACTTGCATGTTCTTGCTTTGATATGTGTGGCTTGGGGTACCTCGGTGTGGACTTGGTACTGGATTCGAAAAAAGGACCAACCTTACTTGAGTTAAATGCACGTCCAGGGTTATCAATACAAATTGCTAATGGTATTGGTTTGGTACCGAGGCTTAAAAAGGTTGAGCAGTTAACTCGGCCGGAGCGCATGTCAACGGCTGAACGAATCGCCTTTGCTCAAACTCACTTTGCTCTTGAACGCTAAACTCCCCTGTTTTTCCTCGTTTTTTTATCCCTTTTCCTGACAAAATTTATAAATAAGGCGTAAATTCAAGGGTTCTCTGGGTATAATGCCGGGTTTACAGTCGCATAGTAAAAGGTAATCGCTGGTAATGTCCGTCATTGAGTACATGAAAAATATTGGTCAGCAGGCCAGAGCTGCTTCTCGAGAGATGATGTCCGCAACAACTGGGCAGAAGAATGCGGCCCTGTTGGCTATCGCCGATGCATTGGTGGAATCACGAGATAAAGTGATCGCGGAAAACGCTATTGATTTAAAAAATGGTAAAGAAAAGGGCTTGGATGCAGCCTTATTAGACCGTTTGGAACTCACTCCCTCACGCTTTGATGCTATGGTGGAAGGTCTGCAGCAAGTGGCTGCGCTACCTGATCCCTGCGGTGAAATTACCGATATGAAATATCGTCCATCAGGCATCCAGGTGGGCAAAATGCGTGTTCCTCTGGGGGTTGTCGGTATTATCTATGAGTCTCGACCCAATGTGACGATTGATGCGGCCAGTTTATGTTTAAAGTCGGGCAACGCCACTATCTTAAGAGGTGGAAGCGAAGCGATTCATTCCAATCGGGCAATTGCTGAGTGTGTTAGAACCGGCCTTGAGCGCGCAGGTTTACCAGGAGCCGCAGTACAGGTTATCGAAACCACAGACCGTGCCGCCGTCGGCGAATTGATTACTATGCCGGAATATGTCGATGTGATTGTTCCTCGGGGAGGGAAAGGTCTTATTGAGCGTATATCCAATGATGCAAAAGTTGCCGTGATCAAGCATTTGGATGGCATTTGCCACGTTTACATCGACAAAACAGCAAATTTGGATAAAGCCTTTGATGTTGCTTTGAATAGCAAAACGCACCGATACGGTGTGTGCAATGCAATGGAAACCTTATTGGTGGATGAAAGTATTGCCGATGCAATTTTGCCTCGTCTGCTGGATGCTTACGTCGAAAAAGGTGTTGAGTTGCGCGGTTGCGCCAAAACAACAGCAAAATTCTCTGGCTTAATTTCGGCAACCGACGAAGATTGGGACACCGAGTATCTTGCGCCTATATTGTCGATAAAACTGGTTTCCGGCATCGATGAGGCCATTGATCATATCAACCGTCATAGTTCGCAACATACTGAAAGTATTATTACGGAAGACTATACCCTGGCCAGACGTTTTATGACCGAGGTGGATTCCAGTTCGGTGATGGTGAACGCATCGACACGTTTTGCCGATGGTTTTCAGTATGGGCTTGGTGCGGAAATTGGTATTTCCACCGATAAAATCCATGCGCGCGGTCCAGTGGGGTTGGAAGGATTGACCTCCCAAAAATGGATTGTGCTGGGGGACGGTCACATCCTGTCTTAAACCCCATGTGAGGTTCAACTTGATTGCGATTTTGGGGGGCAGTTTCGACCCTGTTCACAATGGGCATTTATCTTTGGCGGCAGATGCTGTACAGCAGGTAGATGCTCAACAACTCAGGTTTGTTCCCTGTCATGTGCCGCCCCATAAAGAATCTCTGTGGGCGACTAACGAGCAGCGTGTAGCGATGTTGCACTTGGCACTTGGCGAATATAACGGCATAGGGCATGCTGAGGTAGATACGCGAGAGCTGGAAAAAACCGATGTTTCCTATACCGTGGAAACGCTTGAGCAACTCCGCCACGAGTTAGGACAAGGCCAGCCTTTAGTCTTCATTCTTGGTTGGGACTCTTTCCGTGCTCTACCAAATTGGTATCGCTGGCAGGAATTGCTGTCCCTAACGAATATTGCCGTTGCCGGTCGACCTGGAATTAAACAGGATCAGTTACCTGCAGAGATTGAGCGATTGCAGGAAAAAATGGTAAAGCCAGATCAATTGCACTATTCCCCCTGTGGTTATATTGCAGCGTTGGAAACTCGTCCAGTGGATGTTTCATCCACGACGATTCGTACTTTACTGAAAAAAAGAGATAGTAGAGCCAGAGACCTTATGCCAAAGAGTGTCTATGGTTATATTCAGGAACATCAACTTTATTTATAAGTTGGTTAATTTTTTTAGCGGAATGATTGTTTTACATGACTGAGAATTTACAAGATTTAATCACTAACGCATTGGATGATTTAAAAGGTGGAGATATCCAAACGCTGGATGTAACCGAATTAAGTGATGTGATGGATTTCCTCATCATTGCTACTGGTACCTCCAATCGCCATGTTAAGTCTCTGGCCAATAATGCGATTGAAGAGGCAAAAGAAAAAGGCATTCGTCCCATCGGGGTTGAAGGTATGGACGCTGGTGAATGGGTGCTAGTGGACTTTGGCGATACGGTTTTGCACGTTATGCAGCAAAGCACGCGCGATTTTTATGAGTTGGAAAAACTCTGGTCGACCGAACCCGCAACGAGAAAGCACGATCAGGAAAAATAGAGGTTGGTGTGAAGCTGAGTATCGTTGCCGTGGGCACAAAAATGCCCAAATGGGTACAACAAGGTTATGAGGAATATGCAAAGCGGTTACCGCGAGAGCTGACGCCACACCTTGTTGAACTTGCGGTGGCGAATCGGGGGAAAAACGCCAACATTGAAAAGCTCAAACAGCAGGAAAGCGAACAGATTTTATCGAGCTTGCCGCGACAGGGGCGCGTTGTTGCCTTGGATGTCTTGGGCAAGAAAATCAGTACCGAGCAGTTAGCAAAAAAAATGGCTGATTGGCAGATGGTTGGAGACGATGTCAGCATCGTCATCGGTGGGCCAGATGGCTTGTCCCGTGAATGTTTGAATCATGCGGACGAAAAATGGTCACTATCTGATATGACTCTGCCACACCCTCTTGTTCGTATTGTTTTGATCGAACAGTTGTATCGGGCCTGGTCGATTTTACAGAATCATCCTTATCATAAATAAAAGGTTTGGCTGCATTGTTTGCGTTTGATGCGTTTTTTGAATCGGAGCAGTTGCTTTATCTCGCGGCAGGGGGACATATGCCGTGAAGTGGGCCGGTACAGAAATATATCATTTTCGCGATCATCACCACGAAGAACGCGTCATTAATAACCGAATCCTGTTTTCTGCGATCTTCGTCTTTATCTGCATCCTTGTTTTATTAGCCCGCTTTTATTCACTGCAGATTGTTAAATATCAGGACTTTGTTACCCAATCGGATAAAAATCGAATCCAGGTTCGTCCAATGCCGCCTAACAGGGGGTTGATCTTTGACGGTGCGGGCGAACTCCTTGCGGATAATCGGCCAAGTTTCACGCTTTCCATCGTCAAAGAGCGAGCGGGCAATATTGATACATTGATAGAGCGTCTGGCCGCTGTTATTGAAATTACCGATAAAGATAAGGAAAATTTTTATAAATTCTTAAAGCAGAGACGGCGCCCATATGAAGCTGTTGCCCTGCGTTATCGCTTAACCGAAGAGGAAATGGCTCGGTTGGCGGTGGATGCGCACGAATACCAAGGGGTGAAAATCGAAGCGCAGCTTGTTCGCTATTACCCGCAAGGGGATCTCTTTGCGCACACCATAGGCTATGTCGGACGTATAAATGCGCGCGAGCAGGCCTCATTCAGTGAGGACGATTACGCTCGTTATAGTGGTACTCACAGCATCGGGAAAATCGGGCTGGAAAAATTTTACGAAGATGCGTTGTTGGGAAAAGTTGGCTACGAAAATATCGAAACCAATGCTCATGGTCGCGTGCTCCGGGTTGTGGACGAAACACCACCCGAGCCAGGTAAAAATATCGAATTATTTCTGCGTTCTGAGCTGCAAGCCGCTGCTGCCAAACAGTTGGAGGGTAAGCGTGGCTCGGTTGTGGCAATTGATGTGGCGACCGGTGGTGTATTGGCGATGGTCAGTGCGCCAAGCTATAACCCGAATCTTTTCGTAACCGGTATTAGCTACGCCGATTACAACGAACTAAATCGTTCCCGTGATTTGCCATTGTTTAATCGCAGTATTCAGGGGCAGTATCCTCCAGGGTCGACATTAAAACCCATGCTCGGCTTGGGTGGCCTGCATCATCAGGTTGTTACCTATCAAACACGAATCAGTGACCCTGGTTATTATCAGTTGGAAAACGACGAACGCTTATATCGAGACTGGAAAAAAGGCGGGCACGGTAACCGCGTCGACCTTCACCAGGCGATTGTTGAATCCTGCGATACCTATTTTTACGACATGGCATTCCGTATGGGCATTGACCGAATGCATGAATTTGGAATCCATTATGGTTTGGGTGAGCGTACAGGGTTGGATATTCCCAGTGAGCGCAGTGGGCTGTGGCCATCCCGAGCCTGGAAGCGTGCAAGGCGCAACCTGCACTGGTTTCCCGGCGACAGTCTGAATGTGAGTATTGGTCAGGGAGATGTTCTGGCAACGCCACTCCAGTTGGCGGTTATGACCGCGACACTGGCTTCAAGAGGCAAGCTTATCCAGCCTCGTCTGGCAAAAAGCATTGGCGGTCAACCAACCGAAATGGTGGTGTTAGGCCAGCAACAGGTTGCCAGTGAATACTGGGATTACATTATTAAATCCATGGAAGATGTTGTGCACAGCCGGCGGGGAACAGCCAAAATAATCAGCCGTAAAATAGGCTATCGCATGGCGGGGAAAACCGGAACGGCTCAGGTGGTGGGGATCGCGCAAGATGCTGAATATGACCGGGATAAGCTGGAAGAGCGTCAGTGGGACCACGCTCTGTTCATTGGCTTCGCGCCGGTAGAGAACCCCGAAATTGCGATCGCTGTGATTGTCGAAAACGGTGAGCATGGTTCCAGTCAAGCATCACCGGTGGCAAGAGCTGTCGCTGATGAGTACTTTAAAAAGGTGCGTAAATAATGTCGGGGCGAGGTCAGGATTTTGTTCGGCAGCTGCCGGATTCAGCGCATCATTTCGGCCGTTCGGTCGGTTTTTTACGACGTATTCATATCGACCCGTTCCTGATGTTGGTGCTCATTGTTTTAACTCTGTTCGGCCTGATGGTGTTGTATTCGGGCAGTGGGCAAGACGAAGCCATGGTTCGTCGCCAGATAGTGTTCTATGTTGTGGGTTACTCCGTCATGTTTTCCGCGGCGCAACTGGATATGTCCACGCTAAGGCGTTGGGCCCCCTGGTTTTATGCCGTTGGCGTGGTTCTACTGGTGTTGATCTTCGTTGTCGGTGTCGGTGCCAAAGGAGCCAAACGTTGGATCAGCCTCGGGTTCTTCCGCTTTCAACCGTCTGAAATTCTGAAGTTGGCGGTGCCCATCACCGTTGCGGCTTACTTTGCAACGCGTGTTATTCCGCCGAGGCCGAAAAATATTTTTTGGTGCCTGGTGATTATTGGTTTGCCTTCGGTATTAATTTTAAAGCAGCCGGACCTGGGAACTTCAATCCTTATTGCGGCTTCGGGCTTGATAGGTTTATTCCTCGCAGGGATTCGCTGGCGCTATATCTTCGGAAGTTTAATCGCGATACTCGCCAGCCTCTGGCCTATGTGGCATTTCGTGATGAAGGATTACCAAAAGCGGCGGGTGTTAACCATGCTGGACCCTGAAGCGGATAAACTGGGGGCGGGCTGGAATATTATTCAGTCCAAAACCGCAATCGGTTCCGGCGGGATTTACGGTAAAGGCTGGCTCAATGGTACGCAGTCGCAACTGGACTTTCTCCCCGAAAGTCATACGGATTTTATTATTGCGGTACTGGCCGAAGAATTCGGTTTAATTGGTGTGATGTTTTTGTTAACCATGTATCTGCTCATTGTTGGGCGGGGGTTGACCATTGCATGGAATGCGCAAAACCTATTTAACCGAATTTTAGCGGGGAGTATAACGCTCACTTTTTTTGTCTATGTCTTTGTTAATATTGGTATGGTTACCGGATTATTACCGGTAGTTGGTGTACCTTTACCTTTGGTTAGTCTTGGTGGGACTTCAATTGTGACGTTGTTAACAGGGTTTGGCATACTCATGGCCATTGCAACAGAAAAGAAAAAAGTCACCACTTAGTACTGTTTTTTCCCGTTTAATGAATTAGGTAAGTATCTATTAATGTTGTATTACCCAGCCTTATTTAAGCGCATACAAAATGTAATGACATTTTCTGCTTTGTTGTTGTCGAGTGTTATTGCTCAAGCAGATTACTCCAAACACGAACTGGCCGAACCATTTGTTGAAAGCATGGTAAAAGAGCATGGCTTTCAGGCGGATTTTGTTCGTTCTGTTTTGGCCAAAGCAGAAAAAAAACAATCTATTCTGGATGCGATTTCTCGCCCGGCGGAAAAAACCAAAGAGTGGAAAGATTACCGAAAAATATTTTTGGATAATCAGCGTATTAACCAAGGCGTAAAATTCTGGAAAGAAAACGCGCAAGCAATTGATAAAGCCGCGCAAGAGTATGGTGTCAGCCCGGAAATTATCGTTTCTATTATTGGTGTGGAAACACGCTATGGTCGCCTGGCGGGGCGATATCGAGTGGTTGATGCATTATCAACCCTGGCATTTGATTACCCCAAAAGATCGGCATTTTTCACTAAAGAGCTAAAGAACTTTTTCATCCTTATTAAAGAGCAAGAGCTTGACCCTACCAGCTTGTATGGTTCATACGCTGGTGCAATGGGATATGGCCAGTTTATGCCGAGTAGTTTTCTTGCCTACGCGGTCGACTTTGATGGCGATAATAAGAAAGATATCTGGCAGAACCCAACCGATGCCATTGGCAGTGTTGCCAACTACTTCAAGCGGCACGGGTGGCAGCCGGAAGGTCCCGTTGCTACGCGTGTGAGAGTGACAGACAACTATGATCAAAAGTTGGTAAACCAGGGTGGTCGCCCAAGTTTAACCATAGTGGAAGCCAAGTCCTTGGGGTTTACTCCGGTGGTTAAAGGTTTGGATACTTCGTTAGCCGTAATGCCTCTGCGCTACCAAGGCGTTCACGGTACTGAATTTTGGTTAGGTTTTGATAACTTCTACGTTATTACCCGATACAACCGCAGCCGTTTATATGCCATGGCCGTCTGGCAACTGGCAGAAGAAATTAAAGAAAAATATATACAGTAATTTGAGGTAACTTGTTGCTATGACGCTTGAGGTACAGCGCCTTAGGGTATGGTTTGTTGTGGGAAGTTTACTTTTGTTTGTGAGCGCTTGCTCTCAGCGAAAGTCCGATTTATATGCGCCCCATATCAAAGATAGTGGGCCAGGAAAGCATGTGGATGTGTCCTCGATTCCTGAGCCAACTCCACGTCATGAGCCCAGAACCATCGCGGGAAACAAATCGCCCTACAAAATTTTGGGCAAGACTTACCACATAATGACCTCGCCGGAAGGCTACTCCGAAACGGGGGTGGCGTCTTGGTATGGTAAGAAGTTTCATGGCCGGAAGACCTCCAATGGCGAACTCTATGACATGTTCGCCATGACTGCAGCCCACAAAACTCTGCCAATTCCCAGCTATGTTCGCGTGACCAATACCGCGAACCAAAAGAGCGTGATTGTCCGGGTCAACGATCGGGGGCCATTTCACGGTGGCCGTATTATCGATTTAAGCTATGCAGCCGCGAGAAAGCTCGGCTACGCCAATATGGGCACCGCCACCGTCAAGGTGGAATACATCGATCCTTCAACCGTCACAGCACAACCGGTGCCGCAAACTACAGCACCAGCATCGACGATTAAAACCGCACATAGTGCTGCGGGCTATGCAATTCCGAAAAACACCTACTTACAGGTTGGGGCATTTAAAGATGCGCAAACAGCGACTGGTTTGCAGCAACGTTTGTCCGGGATGACACAGTACCCGGTTAATGTGTATCAAAGTGAGGGGAAAAGTGGCTGGTTTCGGGTTCGAGTTGGCCCGTTGCGGGACAATTTTGATTTAATGCAGCTCCGGCAAGCAATTATTGACGCGGCTTTACCGGAACCACATGTGGTCTATTTATCGGAATAGCGGAGCGATAGGCTAATGTGTTGTAAAACTGGTACAATTCGAGCCTTGTTTTTGCAACTTCTGCATCATCATTCAATCTATTACCTTTACGGCTTGTGAATTGTGCCGGTGTTTAGGTTCTACGCATAACGGTTCGTTTCGTAGTAGCCACTCAAAAAACCAATTATTCATGAAATGCATCATTGGGGATCTAAGTTAGATATGCTTTTTACTATCCAAAGGTTATTTGTTGTATTCAGCCTCGTATTGACCGTCATTACTGCGTCTTATGCTCAGGCTCGCACGGTTATCATTCCTGCGCCTCCTGAATTATCCGCCAGAGCTTACCTTCTTGTTGATGCAAAAACCGGCAAAGTCATAGTGGAGCATAATGCTGACGAGCAGTTGCCGCCGGCCAGTTTGACCAAAATGATGACCAGCTACATTGTGTCTGAGGAGATTGCTGCAGGGCGATTATCTGACCTCGATTTGGTTAGAATTAGCGACGATGCCTGGCGACGAGGTGGTGCCGCAAGCGGTAGCTCGACCATGTTCCTTAATCCTCGTACAGAAGTACCTGTCATCGATTTGTTGCGTGGAGTGATTATCCAGTCTGGAAACGACGCCTCTATTGCTTTGGCTCAGCACATCGCTGGCAGTGAAGAAGCCTTCGCCGATATCATGAACCAGCAGGCTGCATTCCTGGGTATGAAAAACTCCCATTTCGTCAATGCCACAGGTTGGCCGGCGGAAGGGCATATCACAACAGCGAAGGATCTTTCCATCCTTGCTACTGCGGTCATTAACGATCATCCAGAGCACTATTCCATCTACTCGGAAAAATACTTCAAATATAACGGCATCAATCAGCCCAACCGAAACAAGCTGCTATTTACCAACAAATATGTCGATGGTTTAAAAACCGGTCATACCAACGAAGCCGGTTTCTGTCTGGTGGCTTCCGCCAAGCAGGATGATATGCGTTTGGTTTCTGTTGTTATGGGAACCAACTCAGAAAAAGTTCGGGCGGCTGAATCTCAGCGCCTTCTGGCATACGGTTTCCGTTATTACGAAACTCATCAGCTATATGGTTCAGACGATACCGTGGATACAGTTAAAGTCTGGGCTGGCACGCAAGACCAACTGGCGTTGGGCGTAAAGAAACCGTTGGTCATGACTATTCCCAAGGGCAGCTACAAAAGCCTGGACGCCAAAACCCATGTAGATTCCGTTATCAAGGCTCCAATTACCGAAGGGCAAGTACTGGGTAAATTGGTCGTTTCTCTGGATGACGAAGTGATTGCACAAAGCGATTTAGTTGCTATGAACGGCGTCACTGAGGCAGGAATCTTTTCCCGGCTGATTGATAATATTGTGTTGATGTTCCAAGGCTCCGGCAGCAGTGAAGCCGAAGCTGAGCCCGAGAGTGAGTAAGAGGTGAGGGTGAATACGCAACAAGAACCACCAAAAATTGAATTCCCCTGTGAGGATTACCCGATCAAAATCATGGGGGATGCCGGCAGCCACTACTATGAATTTGCCATAGAAGTGGTCGAGCAGTACGCACCACAATTCGATCGTTCGAAAATCAGCGTGCGTGAAAGTCGTAACGGTACCTTCCAGTCCATCACAGTGTTTATTACTGCAACTGGTGTGGAACAGCTTAAGGGCTTGCACACCAGCTTGCGTGAAAACCCGAAAACCAAAATGGTGCTTTAAACCTGAATGACTGAGAACCGTTTAGAGCCGGCGAAGGCATTAATCGTGAGCTATCTCGGTGAGCAGGAGTACCAAGTAGTCTGGCAAAAGATGCAGGACTATACCAACCAAAGGAATGCCGATACTCCCGATGTGTTATGGCTTGTTGAGCACCCTGCTGTGTACACTCAGGGCCAGGCGGGAAAACCGGAACACCTGATACACGCTAATGAAATACCTGTGGTGAAAACCGATCGTGGTGGGCAGATAACCTATCACGGTCCGGGTCAATTGGTGGCATACCCCCTGCTGGATCTCAAGCGGTTAGGCATAGGTGTGCGCGACTTAGTCACGCTTATCGAAAATAGCGTTATCGACTTACTAAAAGAATATGGCATAACGTCGGTGGCAAAGCCGGACGCTCCAGGGGTTTACGTTGACGGCAAAAAAATAGCTTCGCTCGGTTTGCGAGTTCGACGTGGATGCAGTTTTCACGGAGTGGCCATCAATGTGGATATGGATCTCAGTCCTTTTCGGGGGATTAACCCATGTGGTTACGCCGGACTGGAAATGACGGATATTAGGCGGGAGATACCAGAAGGGGTTTCCGTTCCTGCTTACGATGAAATTAAGGCAAAGTATTCGCAGGTGTTAGCAAATTTACTGAAATTGACATTGGATAATGAGGGATTATAAATGGAAAAAAGATTTGCCCAGTTTAAGCCGTATGGCTTTATTTCGCTTTTAACCGTGGCTTTCTTGATAAGCGGATGTAATACCGTTTCTATTAAAGATGATAATGCAAGCAACTATTCGGTTTCCGTTGATAAAGAAATTGTAAACCGTTTGTATGTTCGAAGTTTTGTGCAAAAGACAAAAGCAGAAGGCAGCGATTCGTCGGAAAACTACTACAAGATGGAAAATGGTGAGTGGGTAGCTAAACCACTGGATATGGAGATTGATATCTCCATTATTGGCGCGAGCCTCTTTTATAAAGCTCTGGATAAAAAACATATTAAAGCTGAGGCTGAGCTAGGTGTTACCTATGCAGATGTAAATGCAAAAGTGCAAGGTAATAAAATAAAAAATAAAAATGACGAATTAGAGTTTTACCCGAGATTTCGTTTGATAACACCTTTCTCTGAAAGTATAAGTCTTGATGCCTATATTGCAGGTTTGCGTCAGTTTAGAGGCTTCGAATGGGGAACAACAATTGGATATCGACCAATAAAAGAGCTTGAATTTCGCTTGGGGTATTTTGATCAGGATCTTCAATTTGATACTGAGCTATATGAGCATAGATTTACCTACAGTGGGTGGGGTATGACATCCACGCCCTCATCTAGTTATGAAATAGTCGACACTGAAGTAAACCTGGATTTTTCCGGGGTCCGGTTGGAAGCTATGTTGCATTTTTGATGGTGTAATTTGAACCTATTGCACCAATTGCCTTGGGAATAGGTTTTGATAGAGAAAAGAATTTATGAATAAAGATATTCCGGTTAAACGTACACGACGCATCAAACAAGGCGAAAAACTGCGGGATGCGGATAAAGTGGAGCGTATTCCCGTTAAAGTAATTAACTCCGACGAAATGTTGCGTAAGCCGGATTGGATTCGCATTCGCGTGAGTTCATCTCCAGAAGTAGAGCGAATAAAAAAATTACTACGCAAAAATTCGTTATCGACGGTATGCGAAGAAGCCAACTGTCCTAACCTGGGTGAGTGCTTTGGCGGTGGTACTGCAACGTTTATGATCATGGGTGATATTTGTACCCGCCGTTGTCCGTTCTGTGATGTTGGCCACGGCAAGCCCAACCCTCTCGATCCAGAAGAACCGAAAAATCTCGCTGAAGCCATTGCAGAAATGCAATTGAAATATGTGGTGATTACCTCGGTAGACCGGGATGATTTACGTGATGGTGGTGCGCAACATTTTGCTGATTGTATTCGCGAATCAAAAGCTCTGTTGCCGAGCTTGCAGGTTGAAATTCTTGTTCCCGATTTTCGGGGCAGAATGGATGTGGCATTGGATATTCTGCAACAAACTCCGCCGGATGTATTTAACCACAACCTAGAAACCGTGCCACGTTTGTATCGCCAGGCTCGACCCGGAGCAAACTACAAATGGTCACTGGATTTATTAAAGCAATATAAAGCGAGAAAGCCGGAAGTGTTGACGAAATCCGGTTTAATGGTTGGTCTGGGTGAAACGAAAGAAGAAATTATTGAAGTATTAAAAGAAATGCGTGAGCACGATATTGACATGCTTACCATTGGTCAGTACTTGCAACCTTCAAGGGACCACCTGCCTGTTGACCGTTATGTTACACCGGAAGAATTTGATGAGTATACCGCCGTTGCCAAAGAGCTTGGTTTTACTCATGCAGCCTGCGGCCCTTTAGTGCGCTCGTCTTATCATGCAGATAAGCAAGCTCATGGTGAAGTGGTTAAATAGGCAGCCCCATATTGTCCAGTATCGTCATCGAGAACCTGAGCTTACACCCTGAATGGGTGGAGCTCATTGCCCAATGGCAATATGGCGAATGGACCCATTCGGGAGTCGCTCAAGCCAATGTCTCGGGTGATGAGGTCAGCCAGATTAGTGTAAAAAGCTGCACTGAAAAATTTCGTCAGCACCTAGGCTTTGAAAGCATACCGTCGACCTTTGTTGCTATTATTGACGAGCAACCGGTCGGCAGTATTAGTCTTGTCCGTTATCAAACCGCTAAAAAAAATGACATTGTTCTTACCAACTTTTTTGTCTTGGGTGCGTATCGAGGCAAAGGTATCGGGCGTCAACTGGAAAGCTTTGCCTGTCGCTATGCAGGGGAAAATCAAATTGGTGTGTTAACGCTGTATGCCCAAAACCTTGGGGGCTTGTATCGTCATTTGGGTTGGGCAGAAAAGGGTGTAGTGGAAATCGGATGTTTGCCTTTTTCAGTGTTCACAAAAAATATCCATTCTCTGTAGTCTATTTCTTCTGTTTTATCCTGATCATCCATCGTTTTTAAACATAATAACTATATTGTCTACACTTAATTCACAGTGAATATCCCCGATATGGAAAAGAGCTCAAAAAATGTGGAATAGTGCCAAGTTAAAAAAGATCGGTTTGTTTTTGACATTTTTCTGCCAAAGTTCAGTAATTTTTGCTGTTGAGCAACTTAAAATCGCATCTATTGATTGGTGCCCTCAGCTTTGTTCAAGTGGCGAGCAAGAAGGCTATGTAAAGGACATTGTTAAGCTTATTTTTAAAGACTCTCCTTACCAAGTTCAAATTACCGACTATCCCTGGTCTCGATCCATTCTTCTGGTGCGTAATGGCGATGCTCATGCCTTGCTTTCACCTGCGAAAGCGGAAGCACCGAGTTTGTTATATCCGCAACATGAAGTCGGTACGCAGCGAATGTGTTTTTTTACACATGGTCGATCATCCTGGCAATATACCGGTGTATCTTCGTTAAATAATCAGCAAATTGGAATCGCGACAGACACTTCTGTGGAAGAACTAAACGCCTTTATTGCAAACAACAAAAGGCAATTCCAGTTTATGCCTTATACCGGAACCTATGTGCAAAAAAGTGTAAGGAAGCTTATCCAGGGGCGTATGGATGCCTTTCTTTTTACCCGTAATACTACACTGTACGAACTCTCTAAATTAAAAGCTCAAGACCAGATTCGTGAAGCCGGTTGTGTTTCCGAGGCAAACATCTATATGGCGTTTTCTCCGGATAACAAACAGCGGGAAAAGATTGAAAAGATGATGGTGTTTTTTGATTTGAAAATGCGCGAACTAAAAGCGCGGGGAGAGATTGAAAAAATAATGCAAAACTATGGGCTTTAGGTTTTTAAAACAGGTTGTTTGATGTTATCCCTATCATTTGGAAAACGTGCCCTGCTAACATCAAAAGGGCCTTAACAAATAGGCCCTTTTTCTCCAGAAATTTCTCTTGCCATGGTTTCCGTTGCTTTCACTAACGCATCAATAATTCCCGGTTCATGGGAAGAGTGACCAGCATCGCGAATAATCTGCAGTTCAGATTCTGGCCATACTTTATGGAGTTCGTAAGCATTGTCCAGAGGACACACCATATCGTAGCGGCCGTGAATAATTGTGCCGGGAATGCCTTTGAGCTTATCTGCATTATTTAATATCTGGTTTTCTTGTATAAACGCATTATTCACAAAATAGTGCGCCTCTATTCTGGCCAGTGAAACAGCCATATGGGGGGAGGCTAAAGCATGAACAATTTCCGGGTTGGGGCGTAGGGTTGCGCATCGACCTTCCCAGGTCGACCAAGCTTTGGCGGCGGCCATTTTGGCCAACTCGTTATCACCGGTAAGCTTTTGATAATAGGCCGTCATCAGGTTACCGCGTTCCTCCTCGGGTATGGGGTGGAGGTACTCCTCCCAATAATCCGGGAAAACATTACTGGCACCATCCTGATAAAACCAATGAAGGTCTTTTTGTCGGGCAAGAAATATGCTCCGCAGAATCATGCCCAATACTTTTTCCGGGAAGGCCTGGGCGTACAGCAGCGCCAGGGTGGACCCCCAAGAGCCGCCGAATAACACCCATTTGGCAACCCCAAGATGCTGGCGGACTGTGTCCAGGTCGTCGATCAAATGGGCAGTGGTGTTGTCTGTTAAATCTGCATGTGGGGTAGAGCGTCCGGCACCACGTTGGTCGAGTAAAATAATACGGTAGCGTTCCGGGTTAAAAAAACGCCTGTCATGCTTGCTGAAACCTGCTCCCGGACCGCCGTGAATAAACAGAATCGGTATACCATCAGGGTCGCCACATTCCTCAATGTGCAGAGTATGAATGTCGCTCACTGCCAGAGTATGTTGTTTATAAGGCTTGATCTCAGGGTAGAGTATTTGCATCAGGTGTCTGGATCCTTCTTGTTATTTTCCTAAGTGTAGGACATTTTGCTTCAGGGCAGTTCCCGCGATGGCTGCCTGGTTCGCATTTACTTTCAATTATCTGCTGACACTAGGCTGTCAGTAGCCCCCCGTTATTCTCTGCAACCAGTTTGAAACTGGTAGACCAGATATACACATTACATTCATTCAGTGGAGGTTACGGATTATGCACATTATTAAGCAGTATCAATTCAATCTTAAAGACGGCGCGACAGAAAAAGCATTGGTTGACGTCGGTGACAAGTTTAATCTAGAGCTGGTTAAACTTGACGGTTTTTTATACCGCTCATTATCACAAACAGAAAATGGCGAATGGCTCGACACGGTATATTGGAGTGGCGCCGAGGCTGAGGAGAAAGGCGGTAAAGTCATGGAAAAACCGGTTGCAGTAGAGTATATGGCGTTGATTGATGAGGCATCGGTCAAGGTGACACGGTCTGTTGTACACTCCAGCATCTATCCCGAAATGGATATGGCGTAATAAAGGTTGTAGATAGACAAGGATGTCTTTCCGAAGGTAGAGTGATTCACACCGTTGCAGTGGTAATTGTTCATGCGTAAGGCAGAAAGACTTTTTCAAATATTGAATCTATTGCGAAACCGCAGAACGGTTCTGACCGCCAAACAGATCGCAGAAAAACTGGAAGTGTCTGAACGAACCATCTACCGGGATATTCAGGCCTTGAGTTTATCCGGTGTTCCCATCGAAGGCGAAGCGGGTGTTGGCTACCGTGTACAGCGACAGTTCGACCTGCCACCCCTTATGTTTGATCACGATGAAGTCGAAGCGCTGTTGCTTGGCGTGCGTATGGTGCGTTCCTGGAGTGATAGGCAACTGGCTGCTTCGGCGAACAGCGCGTTAAACAAAATACTTGCCGTGTTACCCAGCCAATTGCGAGAAGTCGAAGAAACCTCGCCGATTATGGTGCCCAAGTTTCAGGAGCAAACACTGGCCAGTCAGTACAGCGAAGCTATACGCAAAGCCATCAAAAATAAAACCATGATCAAGGTTCATTACTGCGATGCCAAGGAATCTAACTCCTTACGTACACTCTGGCCTCTGGGCTTATTTTTCTGGGGCTCGGCCTGGACGCTAGTTGCCTGGTGTGAGCTGCGCAATGATTATCGGGTTTTTCGTTTGGACCGCATCACCAAATTTCAAAGTTTAGAGGAACACTTCGTAACGGATCCGAACCGTTCTCTGGGCCACTACCTCGAGATGCAAAGACAAAGATATTACGAATATTTAAGGGGAGAAGTTGAATAATCTATTTGAACAGTCCGTCGACCGTCACGCGCAAATAATTTGGGACTACATGCAACTGAGCACACCATTAGAAAAAGTGGAGTGCATGATTGTTTTGGGTTCCAATGACCCACGAGTGGCAGAAACCGCTGCCCGCTTATTGCAAGACGATTGGGCAAAATACGCCATATACACTGGGGCCGTTGGGCGGGGAACTCATGGTTTATACGGCACCTCTGAAGCGGAATACTTTGCTCGTTATGCACTGGATGCAGGAGTTGATTCCTCTCGTATATTTATCGAACCTCAAGCCACCAACACGGGGGACAACTTTCGTTTCTCAATAGAAATGTTGGAGGAAAAATCGTTAAGCCCGAATAGTTTTTTACTGGTGCAAAAAAATTACATGTGCCGGCGTGCTTACGCCACCTTCCGTGTGCACTATCCAACTGAAAAAGTGGTTTTGGCCTGCCCGGAACTAACCTACTTGAATTACCCCTATCAACACATCGATAAAACCTTGTTTATTAATACGCTGGTGGGCGATTTACAGCGCATGTGGCTGTATGCGGAAAAAGGCTATCAGATAGTGCAGGACATCCCACAAGAAGTCATGGACGCTTACTTAAGGCTAGTGCAAATGGGGTTTGATAAGCAGCTGGCCTGATCTTATTTTTTAATACACGCAAATATCGCGTTGCCGCTTTCACCGTCCCAAAGGTTTATTTTGTCGTAGGTATGTTCAAAAATCTGTACCTCAAAATAAGGTTCAAGTAAGCGGCGTAACGCCTCAAAAGTGATGGCCACCATAGCGTGCTGATCCTGCCACGATTGGGTAACACCATCTGTTGTTTTTTTAATGCCGAGTTTCAACGATTGCTCATCGCCACTTCCAGGGTAAAACCAACCGGATTTAAAGTTAAAAATACTCTCGTTGTACGTGGTTGTATGTTGAGTAAATGAGCGGTTGTCTATCTTGCTTTTATCTACAGCGTTAAAACAAAATAAACCGCCAGCACTCAATACTCTGTGCACATTGGCAATACAGGCCGCGAGTTTGTCCAGGTTATTGTTGTAATGGATGGAATACAAAAAACAGGTAATCAGGCTTTGTGGTTCATCCATCTCGAACTGACACATATCCCCTTGGATAAAATGGGCGTGCGGGCAGCGCTGTTTGGCGATATCCAGCATCGGCTGATGAATATCCAGCCCGCTACAGGTAAAACCGTAATCGATAAAGTGCTCAATATGCGGCCCCGTTCCACAAGCTAAATCGAGGTGATGTTTGCCTTGATTGCCGAACAGCTGAAAAAGCCTGCGCACATAATCACTCTGTTCCAAGTAATCAATATCGGCGCACATCAAATCATAGTAACCCGATAAATCGGTATATAGGGCGTTAGAAGACATAGGGGTTAGGCAGGACAGCGGGGTCAGTAATTGAGGGGCGCGCAGTATAACCGGAAAGCTCGGGCGCTATGCGAACAAAAACGCATTTATTTCAGCGTATAAACCTCGAAACTGGGTTTTAAAAACGCCGATTTCCATACCTTGCGGGATAATCCGCTGACCGGTCGTTTCTTGATGGCGCTCAATCCGCTAGAATCCCCCCTTATTTTTTACAGCACCCTCCTTTCGGTAACACTATGACAGAGAAACATTCCGGCCGAGTTGGCTTCGTTAGCCTTGGCTGCCCCAAAGCATTGGTAGACTCAGAACGCATTCTTACCCAGCTGAAACTTGACGGTTACGATGTCGTACCTACCTACGACCAGGCTGATGTTGTAGTGGTAAATACCTGCGGTTTTATCGACAGCGCCAAACAGGAATCTCTGGATGCCATTGGTGAAGCCATGAAAGAAAATGGCCGTGTGATTGTGACCGGCTGTATGGGGGCCGATAAAGACGCCATTCTGAATGTACACCCGGATGTGCTTGCTGTTTCCGGCCCGCATCAATACGAAAGCGTGGTTTCCGCTGTGCACGAATACGTGCCACCAAATAAAGAACATAACCCCTTTGTCGACCTGGTGCCGCCTCAAGGGGTGAAGCTGACTCCCAGACACTATGCCTACCTGAAAATATCTGAAGGCTGTAACCACCGTTGTTCCTTCTGCATTATTCCATCCATGCGCGGCGACTTGGTCAGTCGACCAATCGGTGAGGTGATGGACGAAGCCGAACGTTTGGTACAGGCGGGCACACAAGAACTGTTAGTCGTTTCCCAGGACACCAGCGCCTACGGAGTGGATATGAAATACCGCACCGGCTTCTGGCAGGGGCGTCCGTTAAAAACCAAAATGTACGATCTGTGTAATGCGCTTTCCGAATTAGGTGCCTGGGTACGTTTGCATTATGTTTACCCTTACCCTCATGTGGATGACATCATGCCATTAATGGCGGAAGGGAAAATTCTGCCCTACCTTGATATCCCATTCCAGCATGCCAGCCCGTCGGTATTAAAAGCCATGAAACGTCCGGCGCATCAGGAAAAAACACTGGAGCGCATACATAACTGGCGTAAACAGTGCCCGGAACTGGTATTGCGTTCCACCTTTATTGTCGGCTTCCCTGGCGAAACCGATGAAGACTTTGAAATACTGTTGGACTGGCTGAAAGAAGCTCAGCTTGACCGTGTTGGCTGCTTTGAATATTCACCAGTCGATGGTGCCACCGCCAATGACCTGCCCAACCAAGTACCGGAAGAGCTGAAGCAGGAGCGCAAACAGCGCTTTATGGAGCTGCAAGCTGAAATCTCCGCTAGCAAGCTGGCAGAGAAAGTGGGTTACCAAATGGAAATCCTGATCGATGAGACCGACGGCGAACAGGCTGCCGGGCGGTCATATGCCGATGCGCCGGAAATCGATGGCGTGGTCACGGTTGTTGATGGTGGCCACCTGCAACCGGGGCAACGGGTTCAGGTGGAAATTACTGCCGCAGACGAATACGATCTTTGGGGCGAGTTAGTGGACTACGAGGCGGAATCTTAATGGGTTTTGAGCTAACCTCATAAGAAAACCGCTAAACATAGGGCTGGAGCCAGTAATCAAATATGTCAGACACTCGGAGTTCCTCATCCGCTGACAACGTAAACGAACGACTTGTGTCCATACTACTGGACACGAACAACTCAGAAGAATACCTGCGCACGGTGCTGGAGTATGTGCCCGTGCTGGTTTCTGCGGTCGATCTGGAAGGCAACGTCAAGTTTGCCAGCCAACACCACACCCTACTTGCCGGGGTGAGCGACGACCTGAACGATATCCAAAAAGAAGCCGACCTCTACCCGGCGCTGGTACAAAGCCGGGTGGAAAACATGGCCATGGAGGCAGCTTTAAACCAGCCCGCTGAAGCCTGGGAGCTGAGCGCCAAACATAAAGACGGCTCCATGCATCACTACCACATGCATCGTCTCTACGTAAAAAGAGACACCGACACCATTATCTACAGCATTGGTACCGACGTTACCGAATTTAAACTGGCCGAGCGTGCACTGCGTGACCATAAATCGCGTATCGACTACATGGCCTTTCACGACCCCTTAACCGGGTTAGCCAATCGCTCACTCTTTTACGACCGCGCAAATAAAAGCCTTTCACGAGCCAATCGCAGCCATTCCACCATTGCTTTACTGCTCATCGACCTGGATCGATTCAAATTAATTAATGACAGCTTTGGCCATGATTTTGGTGATGCCTTCCTGAAAAAAGCCGCCCAACATTTATTGGACGAACTCAGAGACACCGACACCGTGGCGCGCTTGGGTGGCGATGAATTTGTGGTGATTCTGGAAAACATCCGCGATGTGGAAGACGTGGAAAAAATTGCCGGCAAAATTCTGAAGTCCCTGGCCGAACCCATGACCATTCAAGGACACGATATTTCCTGCTCGGGCAGTATCGGTATTAGCATGTACCCCAATCATGGGAAAGGAATTGATCAGCTATTAAAAAATGCTGACGCAGCCATGTACAACGCCAAAAACGCCGGCAAAAACTGCTACCAGTTTTTTGTCCATGCCATGACCGATAATGCAGTGAATTATTTACTACTGGAAAATGATTTGCGCCGGGCGATTGAATGCAACGAAATGAAATTGTTTTATCAACCTCAGGTTGATTTGAACACGGGAAGAATTGTCGGCCTGGAAGCCCTGGTGCGTTGGCAACATAAAGATAGAGGCCTGGTTTCCCCGGTACACTTTATTCCACTGGCGGAAGAAACCGGCTTAATAAATCAACTGGGCGAGTGGGTGCTCAGCCATGCCTGTGAGCGGTTTCAAGCCTGGTTAATGCAGGGTATTCATTTTGGCAAAGTCGCCGTAAATATTTCCATGCGCCAATTTCGTCAGGACCATTTCGAACAAACCGTGGTTCGTGTATTAACCGAAAGCAAATTGGCCCCGCAATATCTGGAATTGGAAATCACCGAAAGCTCGGCAATGGAAAACGCATCCGTTACCGCAGAAATGTTAGGTTGCTTAAGTAAAATGGGCTTGTCTCTCGCCATTGACGATTTCGGTACCGGTTATTCCTCACTGGCCTACTTACAACAATTTCCTATTCATAAATTAAAAATCGACCGCAGTTTTGTTAGCGATATAGATACCAATAACAGCGACGCCTCTATTGCAAAATCGATTATCGATTTGGCCCACAACATGCAATTACAGGTTATTGCCGAAGGTGTCGAACGGCCGGCACAATCACGCTGGTTAATTGATCGCGGCTGTGACCAAGTGCAAGGGTTCTATTATTGCAAACCCCTCGCCGAAGAAGAATTGCTCGCGCTGGTAGAAGACCACACCCGCGTGATCAAAGACGCAGCAGGTGTGCGATTTATCCTATAACCTGTACGCAAAACCCTTTGCCTAGAGGTGCCCCATGCGCAGCCACGAAACAGAAATGACCGTACTCGTTACCCCCGAAATGAGCAACTTCGGTGGTAAAATGCACGGTGGGGAACTATTAAAACTACTCGACCAAGTCGCCTACACCTGCGCCATGCGATACTGCGGCCACTATGTAGTCACACTTTCTGTACAAAAAGTATTATTTAAACAACCCATCCACATTGGCGAACTCCTCAACTTCAATGCCTCCGTAAACTACACCGGGAAAACCTCCATGGAAGTGGGCATACAAGTCATCGCAGAAGATATTGAAAAACAAGTCGTGCGCCACACCAACTCCTGTTACTTCAATATGGTAGCCGTCGACTCCGATGGCAAACCGACGCAAATAGAACCTCTAGTACCCGCAACGGAAGATCAAAAAAGACGTTGGAACGACGCCCTGGAAAGAAGAAAGCGGCTTTAACAAACTGACGCGCCATAAATGGCTATTGCAATAATCCAATACCGTTTAATAATTATATAGAGACAAAATGCCAAAAATAAAATGTATTCTCGTACGTCACAGTGTTTTAACCGATTAAAATAAAAGAAAAAAACTCGGCGTCCAGTTTTTAATAAATTTATCCATTTAATAGACATCAATAATGTTATTGGACAATAGGGTTAAAGTTTGGATAATGAAATAGCAAGCTGGACAGTACCTATAACAAACAATATATAAGCAGAGGAGGCCAATCCGTTGAAACTAAAAGAGTTTTCTTGCTCTCTCTTTTGTTCTGTACAGAATGTTATTGGACAAACTGTCGCTTATCCTACTGTTATACATAATTATGAACTTAGCTAATATGCAAACGGACTTCTGGGAGTTGAGGTCGGCGGAAAAGTGTAATACTGAAAATCCAGATAGTTTTTTCATTCCAGCTTTAGAGGCGAGGAAGAGCCTAAAAGTGGGCGATGCGGCTAAATTGATTTTTGATATCGAAAGCCAGGATGAGGATGGGAAGGTTATTGTATCTGGTGAAAGAATGTATGTCATAGTTTCAGAGGTTGTTGGAGATTTCTATATCGGCATACTTGATAGTCAGCCAGCTACTATTGAACCAAATGAACTATTTTATCTAGAATTTGGTGTCGAAGTACCTTTTACATCAGAGCACATAATCGATATAACTAGGCCTCCAGAGGATTATGTGGAATGGCAGCTAAGCCAAGATCCAGAGAAAATCTGGGATCGGGGTTAATGTATAACAAGCGTAGGTTGGCGGATCAATTTTTCGCTCGTTCCTCGCTACAAATTGCCCGCAGCTACGGGCGTTAAGCATCAATAATAATGGAGAGTGTAGTGAATATTAAAGAAGTCTTTTCCCCAAGGCAGATCTATGTAGGAACATTCATTGGTGGCCCCATTGCAGCTGCTTACTATTTAAGCAGAAATTTTGAATGCATGAATAAAGCTAATCTTTCAAGTGTATCTATAGCCGCTTCCCTTGCTTTTACTGTTTTTCTATTTTGGTTTACATTTCAGCTTCCAGACAATTTTCCAAACACTATTATTCCTATTGCTTACTCATCTATTGCAGCAGGAATCGCATGGCAATGGCAGGTGTCTAAAGAAGAGATTGAAGCTGTCGAATCGTATACGTTTCAATCTAACTGGAAAGTGGCTGGCGTTTCAGTAATTGCATTAGTAATAACGTTGATGTGTTTACTTGGTCTCGTAATGGTTCTTCCGGTAGAGTAAATGCTTAACAATAACGTCAAAAATCGCTCCACTTTATTTCGTTGGACGCCGCTGACGTTCCGCCTTTTATGTGGGTGTTATACGAAACTCGTATTTGGTATAACTGTTTTGGTTTTAAGTATAAACGCATTCTGTCAGCCTAGCATGGAATATGATGGTGAATATTTTTTCTATAAGTTTAGCGGGTTAGATTCAGCAATCGAGGTTTTCAACAAAACCATGGATGAGAATCAAGCGGCTGTATTTCTTGGAATTGTTGAAGAAAATAAGACATTGTATGAAAAGTTTTGGAGTTTGATACCGCGAGCAGATGGTTTCGCCATTCAAACTGAATGTATGAATAGCTGTTATGCAGTTGCAAAATTACAAATATTTTGTGAGGGTATATATTTTGTTTCTTTTGGTCCAATAGAGTCTCAAAATTATAGTG
The DNA here is from genome assembly GCF_032773895.1 of Teredinibacter sp. KSP-S5-2. Lineage (NCBI taxonomy): Bacteria > Pseudomonadati > Pseudomonadota > Gammaproteobacteria > Cellvibrionales > Cellvibrionaceae > Teredinibacter > Teredinibacter sp. KSP-S5-2. The sequence goes on from NZ_CP120416.1 coordinate 4,987,588, forward strand.
GTTTGAATTTTGTAACGTCAGGTATGCAAATGATAGAGCATTGTGATACTTTTTTAGCTAAAAAGCCATGGTGGAAATTTTGGTGAAAATAGTTGACAGGCTGATGTTGCGTACACAAACTGAAAAAAACACTGTTTTTGGTGGACTCTATTTCGCTCGCCGTTGGTTGAGGTTTTATGTAGTTTAGAGGGTATCAAATTTCCATGTTAAGATATGTCGCTTCCATAATAGTTATTCCTTCAATATATTTTTTTATCTGGAATTGGTTGCAGCCATATTGGTGGTACCTTCTCTACACTGATGCGGATCCTATGGAGAAATCAAAACTGATTTTGGCTGTTATTAGCCAGTTTTTGTTTTCGCAAATAGCACAAATTGTTGTCCTTATCCCATTTGTGCTATTTGCATGGTTCGTGGCATTCAAGAATAAGTCAAAGTTAGGGTTTTACGATAAAGTACTTCGTGTATCTGGATGGCTGTTTATGTTAACTATTCCGTTAGTTAGCATTGTTGGGGTGCTATTGCTCTGGTTAACTAAAAGGTATCGTTCAAATGTGTTACCAAACTGTCATGTGGAGTGAGTTTTATAACGCTAGATTATCTAATGGCTACGCTGTTTAATTTTAGTATTGTAGATGGCGATGCGCAATTTTCGTCTCTTGTTGCAGGTGGAAAAGGGCTTGCATTAATAATGAAATTATCAGGTTTCTTGCCTCTTTTGCGGTGAAAATCGAAGCGTATAATAGAACATATTCTACAGCAATTCAGGCGTTATCCACAGGGATGGAAGTTGATATTTATAATTATATTGATTCGGCTTGCAGTAAGGTATTTTATATAAAGGTTAAAAATAGTTAACGAAGGCATATTTAAGAATGACGGAGTGATATTATCAATATAAGTGAGAAAAGTTTTACCATTGTTGGTTCTGTTATTTTCGTTGTCGTGATAATAGTATTTATATTTGCTTATTGGATGAGAGGCGAGAAGGTGTCTACCTTCGAAGAAGAAGGCGTTCTTAAAGGAATAAGTCTATCTCAAGGAAGGGCTGGGTCTAACGTCATGGCTACAGTAGAAATGGAAGGTAAAGGGAGTGTGGTAATAGAATTGCCGAAAAATACACCCATCTACCAAAATCACGAAGTCAAATTAAAGTGCGTGAACTATGAGTCGGGGGCGATCAGCTGTAAATTTATCGGCTATCGAACTCTACAATAATTCATATTGTATTGACACGGAATTTTATGAAAAGAGTGGTCTTGTGGGTTGGTGTGAGCATGTTGATATGTCTGACGCCAAAAAGTAGCTAGCTTGATAGGCAAGTATAATTATAAACCTTAATAAACCGATTAACGACCGGCCAGCTGACATGTATTTCCAAAAATCTATGCTTTTCGTCAGTTTTTTGTTGGACGTTATATTTCTCAGCTGATTTGTTTTTTTCATAGGTGATGACGATTCTATACTTAATATTCATTTCTTTTGGTCTTGCCCAGATGGTGTTGTCTCCGGTCGTAATTGCTCTTGGTATTTTTGATGTGGTTGTGACAAGTTACAATTTAGTTAGACGCCGTCAAGTAAAGCTGGTAAAAAGGCTTTTTCCCTTTTTTGTCTGGCTTGTGGCAATGGTTTGCTATTTTGATGTGAAATACGAAATAGTCTTTAAATCCAACAAAGGGTTAGCTGGTTATGATGTTATGATCTATTTAAATGTAGTAGGTCTACCTAATATTTTGTACTTAATTGTTTGGTTAAAAACACTAAGATCTAGTAATAATCCAGCTGAAACATAGCAATCCACCATTATTATTTCGCCTGTTAGTCGGTTGTAATATCTAAATCAGAGTAAGAGATATAACAGTTTTAAACTCTAAAAATTCTTTGTTGGGGCTGCGCGTAGGGATCGCGCTTCTTTTAAAGCTTGCTAAGCACAAGATGCGCCGTAAGAAACTAATGGATAAGTATCAAGGTACCGAGCTGGTTGACAAACTGATGCAAGGTGTATTTTTGGAAAATCAGAGCGCTGATCAGATCCTGGATTCTCTAAGTACGCCTTATGATATCGATCAAAAAGTGCTTTAAGCAAAGAGGAAATAAGTTTGGAAATCTAATTGTAACGGGGGAATAGATACCGATTATGGATTACGCTAGATAATGATCATGTTGTTGGTTGGGGGTGGAAACAAATTGAAGATATAGCAACCGACAGTCTTCTTTCTGAATCAGGTGCTATGTTTGTTAACGAATTTAACTATGGCAATAAATAAAAAAGGTAGTAGAAAGATCGTTGTAGATGACTCGGAGTTTCGATGGCGAGCTACTGGTAATGACGGTTGGATATCGGTTGTAATTTGGCCGGTAGAAAACGAAAATTCAAGGTATGTTGGTAGTGTTGGCTATCACAGCAAGTTGGAACAGATTGGTGATGGTTGGCATAGGGCTGTAGAACAAATACTTATTACCAATAGGGTAATACAAGCAGTAATCTCTCATTATGGTGTTAAAAGAATCATTGAAAATAATGGTCAGGTTAACATTGGGCCTCTAGAAGAAATTATTGACATAAATTTAGCAAAACGAGTGGATCTCAGAAGATGAGACAAAAGCATAACAAGCGACTGCGGCGGGGCAGGAAAAAGCTCCAGTTTCGTTTCTACTTTAGCCAACTACGGAGTCGAGTTCTAGATGTGAATGAGGAATATCTAAATTGCGGCTAAGTTCGGATGTTTATTCGGTCATGTTACAAAAGATCAATCGGACCGTTTATCATGCAAGGTTAGGCAAAACTGAAGCTCTACGTGCTACTGAACTCGTTCAGTCACCAGATTTATCGTACGATGTTAGGTCAGCAAATGAATATAGTTTCGAAGATGGTTTTCTGTACACTGATATTTGCTTCTAGCCAAACATTTGGAGAGCTAGTTTCCATTTCGAACTGTGGTCCACGCTGCGAAATAAGTCTTTCTGAAATAGGCTCTTATCTGGAAACTGAAGTTCCAAGTGGAGAATGGATGGTGTCGATTTGGAGTACTAATAAAGCAGTTCAGAGTTGTTTGGCAAAAAAAGTAAAGAATCCAGGTTCTTGGTCTGAATATGGAGAAGATTGGCAGGGTTTTCGAACGGATTTAGAAGGCATGGTACATGCTGCATGTATCGAGCCTATGTTTAAACAGACCGGCATCAGGGTTTTGGAAATTCTCTTGGAGAAAGAGAGATTCCTGGATCCAAAAGACAAGCGAGAATATACTCTGAATCCTGTGCTAATTCCAAAAGGCAGCTATTTAAATCAGGTTTGGATAAGGGGCCGTGTTGAAAAGCCTGGGGGGAAAAGGAAGTAAAGGCCTTACATGCCTATGAAAAATATTTTACTTCTTGCAGTGCTCATAATTGTTTCAGGCTGCACGGTTTCAGCTAGAAACTATCATTTTGAACTCGTCGAATACTCATCAATGGATTGCGATGACTTCAATAATATCTGGTGCTTCACCTCCAATCAAAGTGTCTCAGTCGTAGTGTGTTCATCGCCTTATAAAATGCGTTCAGAATACATCGGTATTATTGTACCGGTAATTCCACAGTCAGATAGACTTTCTCGTTTGTCCTACGATATTGGTCGTGCAAGGGTCGTTGAGCTAAAAAACGAAGATAATACTATGCCTGTTTCGCTTAGTGATTTGGGAGATATTGAGTTGTGTTCTGGTGAATACTCTATTGAGTGCAGCGTGCAAACATCCATCGCTGTTAAAGCTAAAAGTTCTGTTTGGTTAAAAATACCTGCTGGTACAGAGCATGAATTTTCATTCTCCATTGGTGACCAAAAGTATCGCGCTACGCTAAGGGAATTTAACGAAACAAGAAGGCATAATGTAAGAGTATAAGAAAATCGACGCGCCAAAGTGCGTGTACTTTTTAGGTGTTTTGTTTGTAGAAGGTATGGACAATGTTATCAAGAATGATAAAGATTAGTTTGTATGTCATTGCAACCTTAAGTGTTTGCTCTATAGGTATTGTTCTACTTATTTCTCGCCCAACTTATGTATTCAGTGTCGATGATAAAACTGAAGAATTTATCGATCTCGAAAAACTCAAAGAACATGTGTTGCATTTGAGTACCACCTTCGTACCTAGAAATAGTTCAAATCTAGAGGACCTAAACAGCGCATCAGAATATATAAAAAATAAATTATCCGAAACTACAAAAAATGTGACTTATCAAGAATATAACGTAGGCGATAGACGCTACAGAAACGTAATAGCAAGCTTTGGTCCTGAGACAGAAGAAGTTACGATAGTTGGGGCTCACTACGATGCATATTCGGAGTTGCCCGGCGCTGACGATAATGCGAGTGGCGTTGCGGGCCTGATAGAGTTAGGTAGGCTCTTGAATACCGTTGAGCTTAAACAACAAGTCTTACTTGTCGCTTATACATTGGAAGAGCCCCCATATTTTGCTAGCGAAAATATGGGAAGTTTTGTACATGCATCTTCTTTGGAAGGTAAGAAAGTCCGGATCATGATCTCACTTGAAATGATTGGGTACTTCAGTGATAAACCTGATTCACAAGACTTCCCAATATCCTTGTTGAGTTTAGTATATCCAAATCAAGGCAATTTTATTGCGATAGTGGATAAATTCAAAACGAATGATGCCGTGGGGTTAAAATCATCGATAAATAAATATACAGATCTGCCTGCTTATTCTATCAATGCACCTATTAATATTGTTGGTATCGACTTTTCCGATCACAGAAACTACTGGCATTTCGGTTACCCGGCGGTCATGGTAACTGATACGTCATTTTACAGGAATAAGGCATATCATACTGAGCATGACACCTATGATCGACTTAACTATAAATTAATGGCGAAGGTGGTGTTTGGTGTGTTCAAGTATGTCCAGGAGATCAATGGCAAAACATAGCTTGTTCCGCTTCGTTGTCGAGGGATTAAGTTCTTATGGAATATATCTTAGGTTCCATTCTTTTGGTTTGTCCTGGTCTTTACGCGCATTGGCGACAAAGGAGGACATAAAAAATACGGTGTTCCAACCAAAAAATAGCGTCTATTACTTTAGCCTATGCTGTAATCTCGTTTGCATGTCTTATTACATTGTTTTACGTCTCATCTGGCGGATATTGGTTTGTTGCATTGGCCATATGGTTGTTAAGCCAGATACTATCAGTGGGAATTGGAAAGCGTGGTACATTTCGTCAGGTAAGGGATGGGGCATTTATTGGTTGGTTTGTCTCGTTACCACTTTGTTTGGTGTGGTGGTTTAACGCAAGCTAAAAATTAAAACGTGATAGCTAGGCCGCAAACGGGCTTGCTACTGTAAGGCTTGCTTGTAAACCAGAAATTATGTGTTTTTATGACCAGAATAATTGCAATATTCATAATGCTTTTGGGGCTTCCTTGTTACGGTGAGGTGGACGCATGCTCTGGTCTGGAAGAGGTTTATACGCCACAGCCTAAATATCCGACTTATGAGCAGGTAAAACACATACTCCCTGGGACGAGTTACGTTCATGTTTTCGTCGAAGGTTATGTCAAAGTTAAGTTTACCGTTCTAACTGATGGAACTGTTAAGAACGTACTTATTATTGAATCTGATAATCGTCCAACGAGAAAGGTTAATCAATCGATGGAAGGCTTTCTTGAAATTAATGTTGTGCCAACTGTAAGTAATTGGAAATATAAGCCAATTGCAGCTCCGTGTGAAAATGAGCATAAGTTTCGGTACGAACTTGCAGATAATGTGTAACAATATTACATATTTTTCGCCTTGAGTGGTTGGGGGCTAAGTCTCTGGTTAATTCCTTCTTGTACAAAATTTTGTGTTTATAAGGAGATGCTTTTGAAATTTAAGCTTGTAGCTTTCAATTTGGACCTGTTTTATGCATGGAAAAAATATTTCGGAAATCTCGACGATTTCGAAATAATTGATGGAGATATTTTAAAGGAAGATGGCGATGCTATAGTTAGTCCTGCGAATAGCTTTGGTTACATGGATGGGGGGCTTGACCTGAAATATAGTAAACACTTTGGTTGGGATCTGGAGTCAAAATTGAGGTCTGTGTTGGAGGAAAAGTATTTTGGGGAGATTCCAGTTGGTAATGCGATTATTATCGAAACGGGTATAGAAAGGGTGCCTTTTTTAGTAAGCGCACCAACCATGCGGGTTCCATCAAATGTTTCAGATACTGTTAATGCATACTTGGCATTTAAAGGAATTATACAGGCGTGTCTTACGCATAATATGAAGAGCAGCCGAAAAATAGAAACTGTTTTGTGTCCCGGGCTTGCAACTGGTGAGGGAAAAATGCCAGCCGAAATATGTGCAAAGCAAATGTATATGGCATATAGAACAGTGTTAGGCGGTCAAATGCTTAAACAAGGCGGTTTGGCTGCGGCCGTAAATAATCATATGCAGCTTCTAAATGTAGAAAATAAGTAATAGGTCGCACTAGTGAATTTTTTGTTTCTTCTGATTTATGTTGGAACAAGAATGTGTATCAAAAATTATCGGGTGTTAGGTGTGACAAAATGCTCAATGTCTTCATTCTTATATCGCGAGAGAAAGCACCCGGTATTAGGCATTAAATCGTGAAATTTATTGGTTTAGTATTGATAGTGATGCTTTCCCCCATGGGCTATTCAGAGCCGGATTGGGAAGATATGTACTCTTTCTTTATTGCGGAGTTTGAAAATAAGGCAGAATCAGGAGAGGTGCAATCGGCATACTCCGGGTATGCCTTATTACTGAATCACGGATTATTAAAGCCAAGTCGAAAAGCGATCGACCTGGTTTGTGAATCAATGATTGAGGTAGTCCCCATTGAGGAGGTTGAAGAGCTTGAAAAATCTATCCTCGTGTGCGGTAGAGAGCGTCTTGAACCTTGGTTGGCAGATAGACAGTATTTAGCTTGGAAAGATTCAAAGCAAAAGTCTGTGCCCCGTCTCAAGTTGCCTTGGTGGGCAAAATTTCGAAAGTTTGATGGTAACGTAACTATAGAGTTTCAAGTTGATAAGCTAGGTAAACCAATAAATATCGAGGTACTTGCGGCAGATAAAAAGATACTCATTAAACCTTCTATTGAAGCATTGGAAAAGACGCGATATGAACCGGCTACTTTCTATGGTGAAAAAATGATATCCAAAAAAAGGAAGTTTAAATTTAGCTGGGTAGCAGAATAAGTGAGTGCCCAGTCGGGTTTGCGAATTTGCCTGTTGGATGTTGTTGGATTTTGTGCAATGCTTTGTACATTTTTTCATAGAATCAATGTGGTAAAAATGGCGGATCGCAAGAGGATATAAAACCTGAAAATTATGTAGCGTAATATAGTCAACATGATTGGGTGGTCTATTTTAGAGGCTGATTTTTCATTTTTTTCAGGTGAATGGGTTAGAGTGGCGGATATCATAAATATGTTTTTATCGAGTGCGAGGGGTATGAATAGATTGACTTTTATCCTGTTGCTTATCGTTTCAGGCTGCACCTCAATTATTGAAACGGTAAGTGAGAAGGAATACGCCATTATTAGCGCATTCAAAAAGCAGAATAATTATAAGTATGGGCGGGCAAAAATATCTCGCACTAATAAATACCCAGATGAACCAGATAAAGTTGCCATTTTGAAAGAAATCGGTTTCGTAGAAACTGGATTTGAAATTCATTGGCACTCTATAGCGGATGAAATTCTAAGAATCGACGTTATTTATGAAAAGTGTGAATCAAATACATGTGTATATGGCTTTGCAAATAGTGTTTGGGTCATGCATTAAGCTGTTATACATGTTTAGTTATTCTTACCTAGGTATGCGGCTTCATCTCCATACGCTTTACCTGGGCTGTGGCTCATTTTCTAGATGACAGTTTACAATATGAGAAGTTTTAGTTGTTGTTTTTATATTATTTTTTAGTTTGTTTTGCTGGTGTTTATCGTTTTACATTTTACACCGATAACGCTTCTTGTTGGCCGTCGGAATAGAAAAAAGCGAGCGAATATCCTGGCCGAGGATAGTGCAATAGAGAACCTAAATTTAGGTTGAGGTAAAGTAGGTGCTTATGAGAAAAATGCTATTTATAGTAATCGTGGTCCTACTTTATGGTTGTGATAAACATGATCCATCTTACGCGTTAAATAAAAAGTTGGAGAAGCATAGATCGGAGCTGCAAGCCTTAGTCGAGGGAGGCTCCGTTTCTCATGAGGTTGGTGAGGCCTTGTTGGTGCTAGGCCGGGTTGACGAAGGAATTGATATGCTGGAAAACTTAAGAGCCAATGGCGATGATATCGCCTATTACAAACTTGCCGTTTACAAAAGTGAAGGGTTGATTATTCCCAGAGATAAGCTCTACGCTGAGAAAGCCTTGGCTGAGTTGTGCGAAAGCTATATTGAACCTTGTTCCAGGTTAGGCGCCTTATATCGTGGAGAGGGTAAATTGAAAGAAGCTGAAAAGGCCTTTCTTAAATCTGCGGATAGTCATGATATATGGGCTGTCTCATCGTTATATGAAATATACTCGGATTCGACATGGGAAGGGTATAATCCAAAAGCCGCAGATTATTGGAATGCAAAATACAAACAAGCAAAAGAGTTCGGAGAGGATTCATTAAACAGTTTAACTAAGCATTCAAGGGAGGGAGTCTCATTAAACTGAATTTTTAAGGATGAAAGATTGATATATTAATATAATGTTTAATTTTAAAATATTGTTTGGTGTGTGAGTTTTATGCTGGTTCAATGGCCTAACGAAAAAAACCTGATTAAAATGATGGTTAAATTGTTGCCAAATTTTGCCATAGGTTATCTGGTATATTACGTGAGTGAGAACGTATTGTTTGGCGTATTAGTTTTTATTCTTATGCTAGTTGTGGTTGTAAAAGTTAAACGGTATTCTCTCAATTCTCAGTTCATTAAATACCTGGAACGGATTGGTGAAGAGTTTGGGGGCGATTATTCTTTAAAGCTCCATGAATCTGAAATTATGGGTTTTGTTCCTTTTAATGGTCAGTATGCACACTGCAGTGTCTATGCTGATGAAAGCGGAATTGTTCTGCGCAAACGACGTATCAAAAGATATATTCCTTGGTCGTCGGTATTAAATTACCAGCTCAAACGCTATCTTGGTCATTCTATTATTGAACTCAGCCTTAAAAGTCGGGAGGAAAATGATAGAGTGATTGTTCCCTGGAATGATAAGTTTAATGAATATCTTTCTTTAATTTGACGGCGTTAGATTATTGCGTATGTCGAAATCAGATTATAAAAGGCACTGATGTGTCTATTTCTGTACAAAATTAACTAATGATAGGCCCCTAGAAGGATTGGTATACATGGAATTGTTAATGAAAAAAATTATCTTTGTTACTTTCTTGTTTTTAAGTGGTTTCAGTCTTGCAGACAATAATGTGTTTCCGTACCAACAATACGTCTGTCCTCCCTGTTATCACGTAAAGGACATCTTTACCGCTAAAACATATTCTCATGACGGACAATGCCCCGTATGTGGTATGGATTTGATTGAGTTAAATGAGCCGAATGACACTTCAATCGATTTGCATCCGGGGTCCGGTAATTTCAATGTTAAAACTGTCAAAGGTACAGTAATTTCCGTTTTTTATCATAAGCCAGAAAAATTTGATTCCAGCTCAAAAATATTATTGGTTATTCCGGGTGCCGGGCGAAACGCGTGGGATTATCGGGATACTTGGGTTGAAGCGTCAGAGAAATATAATGTATTAGTGCTTTCGCCAGCCTATGATAAACAGCATTACGATTATGCCGCTTATCATTTGGGTGGGATATTGGATAAGATCGAATTTACCAACTACACGGTGAATAAATCCGAAGGCAGGGTAAATAAATACCGATTAGATGATAAAGACATTATAAAAGGCAAGTTAACGCAGACGAATACTTGGATATTCAATGACTTCGATTCTATTTTTGATCAAGTTGTGCAAGCTGTAGGGTCAAAGCAACAGACTTACGATATTTTTGGTCACTCCGCTGGCGGACAGATTCTACATCGGATGGCGATCTTTCGGCCTGATTCAAAAGCCAAGCGCATTGTTGCCTCTAATGCGGGTACCTATACGTTATCGAATTTTCAATATGATTACCCTTTAGGCTTAAGTGAAACCAATTTAGAAGAGGCGATGTTGAAGGACGTATTTGCTACCAACCTGATCCTGCTTGTTGGTGAAGAGGATAACGACCAAGAAACACGCGGAACTATGCTGCACACGCCAATTTTAGATAAGCAAGGTTTGGGGCGGTTGGCTCGTGGGGAATTTTTCTATCGCGAAGCTAAACCCCAGGCAAAAAAGATGAATGTTCCGTTTGCATGGCATTTCTATAAAGTGAAAGGTGTGGGACATGAATATCGGAAAATGAGCCGTGCCGCAGCCAACTTACTTTATGACAAGAAAGTTCATAAAGGAATCGTTCATGTCTCCGATTAACACATGAATTATATGGGATGTTTTCCCGTGCTTAGGTTTCAAACCGATAGCCGATATCCCGAACCGAGATGATATGTTTCGGTTCGCGGCTATTGTCTTCAATTTTCTTTCTTAGGGTGTTTACACATCTGTCCACGCTGCGTTCAGTTGTCATAACGCTGCTATGCCATAGGGTGTTGAGAAGGAGTTTATGCCGGCTCTGGTGCGATTTACTGTGAGGAATTAATTACCGCTCTGCAAAGCCAGGCGGTTGGATTTTGGGGAAAGTGCCTGGGTACCCGCCAGGTTTATGGTGATTTCCAGCAGCAGGTTCCAGGTGTCTTCGTTGGCGATACCTTTAATGGATTTGTCTGCCAATAAACATTTGCGAATCAGTTGATGCAGGATTTTCAGGTCTAACCGATGCAGCGCTTGTTTAACTAATGTTTTGCGGTTATCCCAAACACCGTTGCGCTGTGCAACTTGATCAAAGCTTTGCCCCAGTTGCAGGGCTTCTTTAATGGTGGCCAGTGTGCGTATTTCCCGCGTCAATGCCCAGAGCACAATCGGCGCCTCGGTGCCTTCGGCTTTTAAGCCGTGCAGGTTGGCTACGGCGGCGCGGCTGTCACCACTCAGTGCTTTATTAGTTAAATTAAACACGTCGTATCTGGCGGAGTCCATTACCGCGTTGCTCATGGTCTGCGCATCCAGGTGGTTACTGTCTGCGATGAGTTTAAGCTTTTCCACTTCTTGCACAGCGGCAAGTAAATTGCCTTCTACTTTTGCGCACAGTATTTCGATGGCTTGTGGTTCGGCCGTCAGGCCTGCTTGCTTCAGGCGTTGTTCGATCCAGCGTGGCAGTTGGTGAGCTGCTACTGGCCAGACTTGTAGAATATCCGCCACGGAATCCAGAGCTTTGTGCCACTTACTGTTTTGGGTTTTTTTATCGAGTTTGGGAAACACCAATAGCAGTAAATTATCGTCGCTCGGTCTGGAGCAGTATTCGATAATGGCTTTTGCCCCGGCGTCTCCGAGCTTGCCATTAATGACGCGTACTTCAATAATTTTTTTTTCGGAAAACAGGGACATGCTGTTGGCACTTTGCAGCAGCGTTTCCCAGGTAAAGCCGGCGTCGGTATGGTAAAGCTCCCGCTCGTCATAACCGGCCTGGTGGGCTTGCTGTCGAATTAAATCGCAGGCTTCCTGAATCAGTAGCGGTTCATCACCACTGACAACATAAATCGGTGCAATACGTTTGCTGAGTGCGTTTTCGAGTTGCTCTATGCGCAGTCTGGCCATTGTGCCGAATTACTCGTCAGAACCTTTAGGCATTTTAATACGGGCAAGAATCTGTCGAGCAATTTCCTTGCGCATTTCCTCTAGCAGTGCGGCTTGCTCCTGATTTTCCGCCATGATTTGTTGTGGATCGAAATCGTAGGCTCGGCGAGAATAAAGCGTTTGCTGTTCTTGCTTGGTCACGCTGCCGTCTGCTTGTTGGAAGGTGTAACCGAAATCCACTTGCAGGATAAGTTGATATTGAATGGTGATGCCGGTTTCGTTCATCGCCATCGAACGTTTGCTCAATTGTTCGGTGGCAATATAGAGCTGAACTGGCGAGTCTTTTGTTTGTGCGATATTTCTAAGCTTGAGCACTTCGTTCAAGTAGGGGCGCAGTTCACTGGACTGACGGGAGTAATGAACATAAATGGAATCGATTTGCACAGCCTGTGTGCCATTTGCTTCGGTACCACGCAATTGCCACCCGCAGCTTATGCAAGCCAGGGTGGTGAACAGCAATAAAAAGGTGCGGCGAATCGATTTCATGTATTTACTCTACATTAGTTGGCAACAACGTTGACCAGTTTGCCCGGAACCACAATCACTTTGCGAATCATTTTGTCCTCAATAAACTTGTGCACGTTTTCGTTGCCGAGTGCCAGTTTTTCCAGGGTTTCTTTGTCTGCGTCTGCCGGTACTTCCAATTGAGCGCGTACTTTTCCGTTTACTTGAACCGCAATATTAATGTTGTCTCTGACCAGAGCGGCTTCATCGTAACTTGGCCAGCCAGCATCGAGAATACTGTCGCTGTTGCCCAGTTTATGCCAAAGCTCGTGACATATATGCGGAACAATCGGAGCAAGTAGCAGCACGCTGGCTTGCAGTGCTTCACGTTCCACCGCCAAGCCTAAAGGTGTGCCTCGGTCAGCACGTTTGCCCACTTCATTGAGCAGTTCCATTGTGGCCGCGATTGCGGTGTTGAAGGTTTGTCTGCGGCCATAGTCGTCGGAGACTTTCTTAATGGTTTCATGGGTTTTACGGCGAACGGCTTTTTGTTTATCGCTGAGTTCATCGGCGTTAAGTTCGCCAGGCGTACCCGCAGCAATATGGCTGGTGACGGCTTTCCACAGTTTTTTCAAAAAGCGTGAGGCGCCGTCTACGCCGCTTTCTGTCCATTCCAGTGATTGCTCCGGTGGTGCGGCGAACATGGAAAATAAGCGCACGGTGTCGGCACCGTATTGGCTGACCAAATCTTCCGGGTCGACGGTATTGAGCTTGGATTTGGACATTTTTATCATGCCTCCATGCTCAACCGCTTCTCGTGTTTCTTTGTGAACTGCGGATTGAAATCGACCTTTATCGTCTTTGGTGATTTCCACATCGCTGAGTGCAATCCACTCTTTGATTTCTTTGTCGCCTTCTTTTTTGATTTGGTAGAAGCTATCTGCCAGTACCATGCCTTGGCAAAGCAGGCGTTCAAAGGGCTCTGGGCATTCCACTAAGCCTTCGTCGCGCATTAATTTGTGGAAGAAACGTGCGTAAAGCAGGTGAAGAATCGCGTGCTCAATTCCCCCAACATATTGGTCGACCGGTAACCAGTAATTGGCTTTGTCCGGGTCGATCATAGTTTCTGCGTTGGGGCTGGTGTAGCGCGCGTAGTACCAGGAGGACTCCATAAAGGTGTCGAAGGTATCGGTTTCGTGTTCTACCGCCTGGCCGTCCAGTTCGTCTTTGCACCACTCTTTATCGGCTTTAATGGGCGATTGAACACCGTCCATGACTACGTCTTCTGGCAGTAATACGGGTAGACGATCCGCTGGAACGGGAATTTCACCACCGTCGGGCAGGTTGAAAATCGGGATCGGTGTGCCCCAGTATCGTTGGCGGGAAACGCCCCAGTCTCGAAGTCGATAATTGGTGGTGACCTGGCCTTTTTTGGCGGCGATCAGGGTTTGGGAAATGGCTTCGAAGGCGGAATCGAAGTCTAGGTCGTCGTATTCACCTGAGTTAACCAGAATGCCTTTTTCAACAAAGGCTTCTTTTTCCAGGTCGATTTCTTCATCGTTTGCCGGTGCGATAACCTGTTTGATCTCCAGGCCATATTTCTTGGCAAATTCCCAGTCACGCTGGTCGTGAGCGGGCACCGCCATCACGGCACCGGAGCCGTAATCCATCAAGACATAGTTACCCACCCATACGGCCACTTCTTCACCGGTAATGGGGTGCAGGGCTTTGAGGCCGGTGTCCATGCCTTTCTTTTCCATATTGGCCATGTCGGCTTCAGCAACGGACTGGGTTTTACATTCCTGAATAAATGCCGCCAGTTCAGCATTGTTTTCTGCTAATGCCTTGCTGATAGGGTGTTCGGCAGCAAGGGAAACATAAGTCACACCCATTAAAGTATCGGGGCGGGTGGTGTACACATCAAAGCTGGTGACGCCGGCAATTTCTTCCAGAAGGTCGAAACGCATTTCCACACCACGGCTTTTGCCGATCCAGTTGCGTTGCATGGTGCGAACCTGTTCTGGCCAGTTGGGCAGTTTATCCAGGTCGTTGAGCAGTTCTTCGGCGTAGTCGGTGATTTTAATAAACCACTGCGGGATTTCTTTACGTTCTACTGCGGTGTCACAGCGCCAGCAACAACCATCCACCACTTGCTCGTTGGCAAGTACGGTCTGGTCGTTGGGGCACCAGTTAACAGCAGAAACTTTTTTGTAGGCGAGGCCTTTTTCATACAAACGGGTAAAGAACCATTGCTCCCAACGGTAGTAATCCGGTTTACAGGTGGTGACTTCTCGCGACCAGTCGAAACCAAAGCCCAGTTCTTTCAACTGTTTACGCATGTAGTCGGTGTTGCTGTAGGTCCAGGCTGCGGGCGCGGTGTTGTTTTTGATGGCCGCATTTTCCGCCGGTAGACCGAAGGCATCCCATCCCATTGGATGAAGAACGTTTTTGCCCTGCATGCGCTGGAAGCGGGCGATCACATCGGTGATGGTGTAGTTACGCACATGCCCCATATGTAAACGACCGCTGGGATAGGGGAACATGGCCAGGCAATAGAATTTTTCTTTGCTGGTATCTTCGGTGACTTCGAAGCTTGTGTTGTCTTCCCAAAACTTCTGAACTCTTGGTTCAATTGCGGAGGGGCTGTAACTGTCGTTCATGGGGGGCGTATAACCTGCGTTAATGTCTAAGTAGAATGAACTGTGTTTGGTTTTTGAGCATTGGCCTGATTTGAGGCGTATTTTGCCTGAAATCTGTACCTGAAAGGGCACACATTATAGGGGGAGTGTGGCAGGAAATATAGCGCAAGCACCGGGCGGTGCTTGACGGGTATTGGGTTTTTGTCGGTATCTGGGACGTTGGCGTCTTTGGGGTTCTCAGTGTGAGCGACTTAAGCGGACTTTTTCGGTTTTTGCAGCACGGGCCAGTTCGTTGAAATCAGACACATATTGATCCAGTTCTTTGTCCATTTTGTGCTTTTGCTTGGGTGTCAGATTGTTCAGGATTTTGGCCATCAGGTCATAGGTCAGAACCTGATTGTAATCCAGTCGGTCTTGTAACTCCTGATCCCAATAATCCGTTCGGTAGAAAAGCAGTTCCAATAGGGTGTTTTCCATTTTTTCCTGATTGGCTCGATCGTCGAAGGCCGCTTTCAGGTTTTGTGCCCATGTTTCCTGCTGCTTTAAGGTGAGTTCTTCGTAGGGCTTCAGCTGGGTTACCCACTCGTTGACCCATTGTTTCTGTTCTTTGGTGAATGAGCCGAAGAGCCTTTGGGTGTTCTTTTCCAGTTCTTTTATGCGTTCTTTATAGACTTTGTCCAGGGAAACATTCACATGTTTCTTGGCGTATTTTTCCCGTTCCTTGGCCATTTCAGCAATGACCTCGGCGACCTGTTGGTCGGAAAAGGTGGTCATGATTGCCGCAGCTTCGGGTATTAGCCTGTGAGCAGACGTGTCGAGCAGATCCTGTATCTGATCCGTTTCCCAGTGAATGGATTGTCCGGTCACGGCTTCTTTAGTTAGGCGTACTTTGAGGCCTTCAACGTAGTTTGCGTAACGGGGAAGTTGTGTTGCACGGTGCCATTGATGAAAATCGTCGACAATGCCTTTGGCCTTCTCTTTTTGCTTAGCGTCTAGGGTCACATAGTTGTCGATTTGCCAGTGAATAATGAAATCGAGAAAAGAATAGGCAATTTTGGTTTTACAGCTTGTGAGCAGTAAAAGGCAAAAGCAGGCCAGGAATGTGCGCTTGAGTATTGATGACGAAATTTTCATTCGGTGCAATAGGTATCGTTGTCGGAAAATGAACTGGCCGGCATTATACCCAAGCTCGGTAATCTTTTTAACGAGGCTTTTGTAATACTTTGTCTATAGGGTTTTTAAAAACTCGACCAGTGCCCATCGTTCTTCGTCCGTAATTGGGGTTTGAAGTTCCATTTTCGGATTACCGTTTTCGTCCAGAAGCGGTTTGCCTCCTGGCCCCTTCATAATAATGGGCGTTTTTCCTGTTACGTATTCGTGGCCCTGATTGCCGTTCCCCGGTAGGCTGGTATCAAATATAAACAGGCCGGGGTACTTGGTGGCGTCTTTGGAAACAAAGCCAACTTTTTTCGGGTCGAATTCCCGGGAGCCAAGTGTGAAGCGGTATGGGCGACATTGGTCGCTATTTTTTTGTGCTTGCTGTTGCGTACACTTAGGCAAAAATAATTCATACAAGCTTGGTATTGAACCGTTATGTAAATAGGGGGCTGTCGCCCAAATACCATTTAGTGGTCGTGCTTTAAAGGCGTCAAAGTAAACACTTTGATCTGTGTTTGGCGCAAAATTTAATTCGCGCACACGGTTTTCCACCGGGTTGGTTTTGACCGAATAGATAAGCTCGGCTAACCGCAATGGGCCACGAATTCCCCAGGGCGCGTCGAGGCTGGGTTGGACCAGGCCACCTCGTCCTGCTTCATTCACTAAATCCAGAACCAGTGCATCCTCGCCAATAATCCGGGTGTTGGGGTCATCTGCATCAATGGGTAAACCTTTGAAGTAACCACTTTTTCCGCGGTAGTTCAGGGCATTCTTTAGAGTTTGAGTATCTGTGCCAAGTAATTCCGAAGAGGTAAGTTCGGCAGTGATTAAGCGATTCGGGTCGCGGGAGTTAATGAGTTCGTGGCAGTCGTGGCAACGAAATTTTAGATAAACCCCCATGCCTTTTTTTGCCAGTTTTTCATCGACCTTTGGAAATTGTTCTGGCCACTTGGGCGAAGTTAGTTTGCGTATATGTTTTTCCAGACGGATCAGGTTCATGATATCCATCGAGGTGTTGTAGCCTTTATTTCCCGGCTGAGGGGAAAGGTCCATAGTGGCAAATACTCCCATAACTTCGCCAACGTTGCGACCTAATGCACCGATACTGGCGTTACCACTGATGGCATTCCACTGCACAAAATCATGTTGTGGTGTATCCCAAAGTTGTGGGTAATTCACCGGCGCATTCGCCGGATTGGCATTGGTGGGGTCTTCGGGGGTGAGGTGGGCCAATATGCGATTGTAAATGCGTCCGAAGGCATCCAGACGGCCATAGCCGTAGCGAATTTCCTGTCCGTTGTTTAACGGTTTATTTGCTGTGTTGTAGGCTCTGAGTTGATCTCGAGTGGTAATGAGTTCAGCGTGGATTTCTTGTGACGCTTCTTGTTTATTATGCCCAAGTATATTTTTTGCCAACCGATGGAATTTAGTTGGGGTTTCGATAGTGGCGGTCAGTGCCTGCTCCAACTCCAGCATAAAGCTTTCCATATCGGCATAAGCTGGTGCGCCGTCTATTCGTATTCCCACTCCCTGATAATTAATTTGTGCTGTGTGGCAACCGGCACATGTCAGTCCGATATATTCTTTGTTTTGGTATGTGTCGCGTACAAATCCGACCGGCAGAGCGTCCGGGTTTTTATTCGATGCGGATTGAGCGAGGTAGCGAAAACGACGCATATTGGCGTCCGAGCGAAACAGCTCCGTGGAGTGCGCCTGTTCCAAATGGAGAAATAGTTTGTAGGGCATCAGATTCGAGCCCTGAGTGGTGTTGTAAAACCAAAGGCTATCTGACGGTGACCAGTTTTGATTCAAATAAACGATTGTTTTAGCACTATCGCCAAATTGATCTTGTGCCGATGTTTTTGCTCCTCGGTCTGAGGAATCAAAAAAACCTTGGGAGATATAGGTACAACCGGTGAGTACACATAAAGTTAAAACCAGCTTTAGTGTAATTGAATGCTTCATCCGCAGTCCTTATGAAGAGACAGTATAAATTCAGGCTCTTTTATTGTTGTGTTGGGCTGAACAGAAATCGGAGGGGATCTTAAACGAAATAATTCAAAGAATCACGTCAAGTTTGGAAAACAATGAAAATTTAATAATTACATTGTTTTTATATTTTTTATTGTTGCAGTGGTGTGATTATTTTTATTCACATTATTGAGGTGGTTTAGTGGTGTAACCGTTTGTAAATACACAAAAGTATCAAATTGAACAAGCAAAATAAAATAATAGGCAGGCTGCCTGTATTAGAAAAAAGTGTATTACCTTGCAGACGATAGCCTTCGCCGGATATTGCTTCCCGTGCAAATTGTTCACCGGTGAACACAATTTTACCTTTGTTATCGATCAGGCCGCTGATGCCGGTGTTAGTTGAGCGGATAACGTAGCGGTTATTTTCCAGTGCACGCATTTGGGCCATTTGAAAATGTTGTAGCGGGCCAATGGAATCCCCAAACCAGGCGTCATTACTAATGGTCACCAGTATTTCGGCCTGACGGGCGCTGTCAGCCACTAGATCTGGGTAAACAATTTCGTAACAAATAGATGGGCTGATTTTATAGTGGTCTTCGCTGTCTTTATTAATATTGAGAATGGCGCTTTTCTTGGGGCCTTTGTGAATCACCGAATTGGGCAGATCAAAAAAAGCAATTAAACCGCGAAGATAGTTTTCAAAAGGTACGTATTCGCCAAAAGGAACCAGGCGTTGTTTAAAGTATTTATCGTTGGAATTGCCCAAGCCTAATATTGCGTTGTAGTAATAATATTGTTTTTCCTGTTCATCGTATCGGTCGTATAGAACACCACTCAATAAGGCAGTATTGGTCGACTCAGCTTGTGAGTTAATGAACTGGATAAAATTTTGTCCTTCCTCGTATAAATACGGAATGGCTGCTTCCGGCCAAACGATAATATCTTTGCCCCAGTGTTCTTCCGTTAAACCTAATAGGGTTTCTGCAATAAAAGGTTGGTATTTGGCTGACCACTTCATGGGCAGGGGAATGTTTGGCTGAACCATTGCGATCGATACGCGATTGGCTTCGAGCTTTTGTCCCCATTCAATGTTGCTGAGTAGTTTGCCTGCTCCCCATAAGCATAATATGGCAAGCGCAGCTGTTGCCAGGTAAGGAGTTCGTCGGGCATTTTTATGCAGGATAAGCGCAACTAGTGTGCCGCTTAACACGGCGATGTAGCTGACTCCAAGTACACCCAGGACAGGTGCCCAACCCGAAAGCCATGTGTCAATGTGAGCGTAGCCAATAAATAGCCAGGGAAAGCCGGTTAAAAACCAGGTACGGCTCCATTCACCTAGAACCCAAAGTGCGGGGAACGAGACAATAATAAAAAATGTATTTGCGGAAAAAAAACGACAAAATAAATAAAAGGGAGCGGCAAAAACGAGAGCGAGACTGGTGACAAATAGACCAGTAAGAATGACCGCTAGCGGCATTGCCGCAAACCCAAAATCATGAATGCTAACGTATACCCAAGATGCGCCACTAAGGTATAAACCCAGGCCAAAAATAAATGCGCGTATAAAACCTTGTTTACCCGAAAGACCTGCTAGCAGCCAGCTAAGGAGTCCGGCTGCAAATACCCCGAGGAACCAATGGCCATAAGGTGCCAACGAAAGTGGTGTGATTGCTCCGGCGGCTAATGCCAGTGCATGACCTTTCCAGTTGGAAAATCGGTTATCGAGAGTATTCATTTGTGGTTTTGAATGAATTAGTCTTCAGCGGATTTTTTATTTTTGAGTCGGGTAATTCTTAATAAATGAATTTGCCTGCTGTCTGAATACAGAACCCGAAAGCTAAACTTGCCTATGCTGACTTTTTCGTTACGGCTTGGCATATGACCGAAAGCCTGAGTCACAATACCGCCAATGGTGTCGAACTCCTCATCACTGAAATTGGATTTAAAGGTCTCATTAAAATCTTCGATGGGAGTAAGGGCTTTGACAATATAATCGTCCGCGGAAACCTGGCGAATGAAATCTTCGTTTTCTTCGTCGGTTTCGTCTTCAATATCGCCGACGATTTCTTCCAGAATATCTTCAATGGTCACCAAGCCGGAAATGGCTCCATACTCATCAATAACCAATGCCATGTGGTAACGGTTTTCTCTGAACTCTTTCAGTAACACGTTCAGCCGTTTACTTTCAGGTATAACATTGGCGTTGCGTAGTAGTGTTTCCAGGTTGAATTCTTTTTCTTTGTCCAGAATCAGGGGCAGTAAATCTTTGGCTAGCAGTATGCCTTTAATGTCATCAATTGATTCGCCAATTACGGGAAAACGCGAGTGACCGGACTCGATAACTTTTGGAAGGACTTTGTCCGGGGTGTCGTCAATGGAGAGAACCACCATCTGTGAGCGGGGAACCATAATTTCCCGTACTTGCTGATCGGCAACGTCAAATGCGCCTTCGATAATACTGAGAGCTTCCTGATCAACAACTTTGTTGTTGACGGCACCTTTTATGATGTCCAGTAATTCTTCTCGAGATTTGGGTTCCGTGGCGAAACCCTGAAACAGCTTTTCCAGCCATGAGCGTGGCTTACTCGGCTCGGGCTCCAGTGAGTGACTACTCGAAGGATCTTCTGACATGGTGGTGCAAACTCCTGATTTGCGTAAGTTGTGCCTTTATTGTGTTATTTGTACGTTTTTACTGCAGATTGCGCTGCTATACCTGATATGGTGGTGGATAGCCTAACGTTAGCATAATCTGTGTTTCGAGACTTTCCATTTCCTCAGCTTCGTGTTCCTCAATGTGATCATAGCCCAACAGGTGGAGGGTTCCGTGAATCACCATATGCGCCCAGTGGCTCTCCAGAGATTTTCCCTGTTCTTGCGCTTCCTGTTCCACGACTGCTGCACATATTACTATATCGCCTAACAATGGAAGGTCGATTTCATCCGGCAGTTCGCTGGGAAAGGACAGAACATTGGTCGGTTTGTCCTTTGACCTGTATTGGTTATTGAGCTGCTGACTTTCATCTGCCTCGACAATGCGTACGCAGATTTCTGAATCTTTTTGTGATTCAGGAAGTACGGCGTCAATCCAGTAAGTAATGTCTTCCTCGCTGGGAATACTGTCCCAGGTTTCTGCGCAGGCGATTTGTACGGCGATATTGGACATGGCGTTATCTTGGATGTTGGGGGGCATCTTGCTCCGCTTCTGCCCGGTCATAAGCTTCAACAATACGTTGAACAAGCGGGTGACGAACCACATCTTTGGCGCTGAAGCGGGTAAAACCAATACCATCAACGCCATCTAATACGGATGCTGCGTGTTTTAAGCCGGACAATACACCGCGAGGCAAATCCACCTGTGACGGGTCACCGGTAATAACGGCCGTTGAGCCAAAGCCTATTCGGGTCAGGAACATCTTCATTTGTTCCTTGGTGGTGTTCTGGCTTTCATCGAGAATAACAAAGGAGTTATTCAGTGTACGGCCACGCATATAGGCGAGTGGGGCTACTTCAATAATATTACGTTCGATCAGCTTGGCAACGGTGTCAAACCCCAGCATTTCGTATAGCGCGTCGTAGAGTGGGCGCAAATAGGGGTCAACTTTCTGTGACAGGTCGCCGGGAAGGAAACCGAGCTTTTCTCCGGCTTCAACCGCCGGACGTACCAATAGAATCCGTTCGATCTCATCTTTGATCAGGGCTTCTACAGCACAGGCCACGGCGAGGTAGGTTTTCCCTGTACCGGCGGGGCCAATGCCAAAATTAATATCGTGGGTTCTCACCGAAGCAACATAGCCTTGTTGGTTGGCGCCACGCGGTTTGATGGTGGCCTGCTTGGTGCGAATGATGCTCGCTGAATCCACCGCTTTCTGAACGTCTTGCACGGCTTTGGACTCCATGCCTGTCTCCTGTAGTGCCAAATGTATTTCGTCCGGAGTCAGTTCACCTTCTTCCGTTGCCTGATACAGTTCTTCGATTAAGTTTTTTGCTGCGCTGACTGCCTTCTTATCGCCGTGCAAAGTAAAAACGTTGCCCCTGTTACGGACCTCAACGTTAAGCCTTTGTTCGATTTGTTTGATATGCCCATCAAATTGACCGCAGAGGTTTGCCAGTCTGCGCGTGTCATTGGGTTCTAGGGTCAGTGTTTGCTGCTGAATTTGTGAGGTGCGATTAGCCAAGAGGTATGTGTTTTCCTGTATCACTATTTATGGAGTTTAGACTACCTTAACCGGGCAGACCTTGAAAGAGTCTGCCCGAAGAATATGACGAGAATTAGGTGCGCAAGATTAGTCCAGTTCAGAACCCAGTAAAACACCACGAAGGGAGTTTGGCAGGGCTTCTTCGATGAGAATATCTGCAAATTTGCCGATGAGCTCTGGTTGGTCGCAGCGGAAGTTCACCACTCGGTTGTTTTCGGTGCGGCCGCTAAGTTGTCCTGGGTCTTTTTTGCTGTAGCCGGTTACCAATACTTTTTCGGTATTGCCGACCATTTTGCGAGAAATGTCCTGTGCCTGCTGCAATATCCGGGTTTGCAATATTTGCAGACGTTGTTTCTTCACTTCCATGGGGGTGTCATCGGGTAAGTCTGCCGCGGGGGTGCCGGGACGCTGACTGTAGATGAAGCTGAAGGAGGTATCGAAACCGATATCCTGAATCAGTTTCATTGTGGCTTCGAAATCCTGTTCGGTTTCACCGGGGAAGCCAATGATAAAGTCGGATGAAAAACTGATATCCGGGCGCAAGGCCTTCAGTTTGCGTAGTTTGGATTTGTATTCAATCGCGGTGTGACCGCGCTTCATGGCCATCAATATACGGTCTGAGCCGGATTGGACAGGCAAATGCAGGTGGCTGACCAGTTCGGGCACTTCCGCGTAGACGTTAATAAGGCTGTCAGTGAATTCGACCGGATGGGAGGTGGTGTAGCGGATACGGTCAATCCCGTCGACCTCGGCCACCATGGTGATTAACTCTGCCAGGTCGCGGGTTTCTGCATTGGGGTCGCGGTAAGCGTTCACGTTTTGCCCCAACAGGTTGATTTCCCGTACCCCCTGGGCGGCCAATTGCTCGACTTCGCGGATAACATCGGCTGCGGGTCGGCTGACTTCTTCGCCTCGGGTATAGGGCACAACGCAGAATGTACAGTACTTGGAACAGCCTTCCATTACCGAGACGAAGGCGGTTGCGCCATCGGCTTCTGGTTCTGGCAGGCGATCAAATTTTTCGATTTCAGGGAAGCTGATGTCCACCACGACTGCGCCATTGTCTCTCGGTGTTTCCATCATTTCCGGCAGGCGGTGTAAGGTTTGTGGGCCAAAGATCAAGTCCACGAATGGGGCGCGTTTGGCAATGGCTTCCCCTTCCTGGCTGGCGACACAACCGCCAACACCGATGATCAGATCCGGGTTTTTCTCTTTCAGGTTTTTCCAGCGTCCAAGCTGGTGGAAGAGTTTTTCTTGAGCTTTTTCGCGAATGGAGCAGGTGTTAACCAGCAGGACATCGGCTTCGTCAGGGTTTTCTGTCGCAACCATATCGTGTGAAGCGCCCAATAGGTCACGCATACGAGCGGAATCGTACTCATTCATCTGGCAACCGTGAGTCTGGATAAATAGCTTTTTAACGGGCTTTTTCGTGGCGATTTCTGACATGGAATTTCTATTGGCTCTTGCGCTCAAAAAATGAGCGCGAATTATACCGACAGGGGCCCTTCTTGCCCATACCCCGCTGGTCGTGCCAGGTCAAAAAAAACTTTTTCGACCTTGAAATTCCTCTGTTTTACCTCAAGATAGCAATACCCTAGAATGTCTAATTCAATTATTAAGGTGCGTGTACCCAATGGCTTCTAATCCTATTTTCAGAGTCATTTTTTACAATCAAGGCCAGGTATATGAAGTCTATGCTCGCGATATCTATCAGAGCGAGATGTATGGTTTTATTGAGGTGGAAGAGTTTATGTTTGGTGAGCGCACCAGCCTCGTGGTTGACCCTGGTGAAGAAAAACTCAAAGGCGAGTTTTCTGGCGTTAAGCGCTCGTATATTCCGATGCACAGTATTGTACGCATTGACGAGGTGGAAAAGAGCGGTACCGGTAAGGTAAGCGATATTAAATCGAGTGATAAAGTTGCCCAGTTTCCGTTCCCTACTGCGGTTCCCAAACCAACGCAAGATTCATAGGCTTTCTCCATGCCTTTGCATGTCAAACACTATCCTGATGTTACTGCAGGCGAAAAACCGGTTCTTTTATTGATTCACGGGTTGTTTGGTTCCCTGGAAAACCTGGGGGGGATTGCGCGTTTATTGGCGGATGATTTCGACTTGTATGCGATTGATTTACCCAACCACGGGCGTTCGGGGCATTTTGATTGCACCAGTTTGGAAGCCATGGCCGAAACGGTGTATGCATGGATTGCCGCCCTGGGGTTCAGCAAGCTGCATATTCTGGGGCATTCGTTGGGTGGCAAAGTGGCGATGGAGATTGCGTTGCTTCATCCGGAGCTGGTTGGTCGGTTGGTGGTGATTGATATCGCACCCGTTCACTATGAACCCCATCACCATGATGTTTTTTCCGGTTTATTGTCGATTGCGCCCGAAACCCTAACCAGCCGTAAAGAAGCGGATCTGCAATTGCAGCATCATGTGCCCGAAGTGGCTGTGCGCAGTTTTCTGTTGAAAAATCTGGTGAAGCAAGACGATGGTGGTTTTGCCTGGCGAATGAATTTATCGACGTTGCACAATGATTATGCCGAATTGATTAAAGGTAATCGTGCGGATAGTGAGTTTTGCGGCGAAGTGCTGTTCCTGAAAGGTGGTGAGTCGGATTACATTCAACGTCATCATTGGCAGGATATTATTGAAATATTTCCTAATGCTTCGGTAAAAATTATTTCTGATACTGGCCATTGGCTTCACGCAGAAAAGCCGGAGACTGTGGCGCGTTTAACCAAGCGCTTTTTGCTGAATGAAAGTTGAATTGAATATGTCTGAGCCTACTGATAAAGATGTTGAACAGTTTTGGGATTTGGTGGAAGAGGTGATTAACCTGGCCAATAGTAAAACTGAAACCCTGGACCCTGGTGTTGTGACCAGTGCGCTTATGCAGGCTACTGCCAGGTTTAATGCGTTTTATGTTGCTTCCAGTTGTGAGTCGAGAAAGGACTTTAAAGAAGATAAGGATGATGCGTTAAGCCGTTTTACAGGGGATTATAAGCGTCGCTTGGCGGAAAATCTGGAAGACTATATCGAGAATTACAAAATTTATATGGCCGATGATCAAGGTGTTCAGGAATAAAACTTTCCGATAAGTTCCAAGAAAAACAATAGCTGTTCACAGCCTATTGTGTTGCATTACATTTTCTCAAATTAAATAGATGCTCATCTAATCTGAAATCTTTCTGTGTTGGCAGACCATCGGAGGCAGGACGCCGACGATGAGCTTACATGGATGTATTTACAGCGTGTCTGCAAAGGCAGGAAGATTACAAGCTCTAAAGAATTCTACTTCGATTACCCAAAACTCTTTCTCGTTATTTTATTTACAGTTTCTATTTTATTTTGATTTCTATAATGGAGCGAACAGGCCGGAATGAGTTTGATATATTGAAGAAGAAAAACAACGCACTCAAATAGTGAGTGCGTTGTCTTGAGGTGAGAAGGAATTACTTAAGATCAAAACGATCTGCATTCATTACCTTCGTCCAGGCTTTAACGAAGTCCTTAACAAATTTTTCTTTGGCATCATCCTGTGCGTACAACTCGGCATAGGAACGAAGAATGGAATTGGCACCAAACACCAGGTCAACTCGGGTTGCGGTCCATTTCACTGTACCGGTTTTACGGTCGCAGATTTCAAACTGGTTTTTGCCAGCCGCTTTCCATTTGTTGCCCATATCTGTCAGGTTAACGAAAAAGTCATTGCTGAGTACGCCAACGTTATCGGTTAATACGCCGTGACTGCTGCCGCCATGATTGGTACCAAGTACGCGCATACCGCCAATCAGTACCGTCATTTCTGGAGCGGTAAGCCCCATCAATTGAGCGCGATCCAGCAGGAGTTTTTCCGATGCGACACTGTATTCTTCTTTCTGCCAGTTACGGAAACCATCATGTATGGGTTCGAGTACAGCAAACGAATCCGCATCGGTCATATCGTCGGTGGCATCGCCACGACCGGGTGCAAACGGTACGGTGATACTCACACCTGCATCTTGTGCCGCTTTTTCCACCGCTGCTGAACCACCGAGCACGATCAGGTCCGCGATACTGACGTTTTTGTCCAGACTACTTTGGACGCTTTCTAGTGCCGTAAGTACCTTTGCCAACCGTTCGGGTTCATTACCTTCCCAGTCCTTTTGTGGTGCCAGTCGAATACGGGCACCGTTGGCGCCGCCGCGATTATCCGAACCGCGGAAGGTTCGCGCACTGTCCCAGGCGGTGGCCACAAGTTCTGAAACGCTCAGTCCGCTGGCCAGTATTTTGGCTTTGATGTCAGCCACTTCTGCGTCGCTCAGGGTGTAGTCAACCGCAGGGACCGGATCTTGCCAGATAAGGTCTTCCGCGGGTACTTCTGTACCGAGGTAACGACTTTTCGGACCGAGGTCCCGGTGTGTCAGTTTGAACCAGGCGCGGGCGAAGACTTCAGAAAAGTAGTCCGGGTCTTTGTAAAAGCGCTCGGAGATTTCGCGGTAAATGGGATCTTTCACCATGGCCATATCGGCATCGGTCATAATCGGGTTATGTTTTACCGACGGGTTTTCAACGTCAGTTGGTTTGTCTTCGTCCCGAATATCGATAGGCTCCCATTGCCACGCACCGGCCGGGCTTTTCTTTAACTCCCAATCGTAGTTGAAGAGCATGTAGAAGTAGCCGTTATCCCATTTGGTTGGGTTGGTGGTCCAGGCGCCCTCGATGCCGCTGGTAATGGTTTGGTTGCCGACACCTTTACCTTGTGGGTTGTGCCAGCCGAGGCCTTGTTCTTCTACATCCGCCGCTTCCGGGTCTGGGCCCAGCTTTGAAGCATCGCCGTTACCGTGACATTTACCGACCGTGTGGCCGCCTGCTGTTAGCGCAACGGTTTCTTCATCGTTCATCGCCATGCGCGCGAAGGTAAGGCGAATATCTTTCGCGGTTTTCAGTGGGTCTGGGTTGCCGTCCACCCCTTCCGGGTTGACGTAGATAAGCCCCATTTGTACCGCCGCCAGAGGGTTATCAAGCGCATCGCGGTTTTCACTGTAAGCACGTTCTGTACTTTTCCCCAGCCATTCGGTTTCTGAGCCCCAGTCAATATCTTTTTCCGGGTGCCAGATGTCCGCGCGTCCGCCAGCGAAGCCGAAGGTTTTTAGCCCCATGGATTCGTAGGCGACATTTCCGGCGAGAATCATCAGATCTGCCCAGGAAAGCTTGTTGCCGTATTTCTTTTTGATGGGCCATAACAGACGGCGGGCTTTATCTAGGTTGACGTTGTCCGGCCAGCTGTTCAGAGGGGCAAAGCGTTGGTTGCCTGTACCGCCGCCGCCACGGCCATCCGCGATACGATAGGTTCCGGCTGAGTGCCAGGCCATACGAATCATAAGGCCACCGTAGTGTCCCCAGTCTGCGGGCCACCAGTCCTGGCTGTCTGTCATCAAGTTGTTTAGGTCTTGTTTTACTGCGGCCAAATCCAACTTCTTAAACTCTTCAGCGTAATCAAAATCGTCACCTAATGGATTTGTTTTAGTGTCTTGCTGGTGGAGGATGTCCAGATTGAGTGCCTCTGGCCACCAGTCCATACCCGACGAGGAGCCTGCCGAGGTTTTACCCCCGTGCATAACGGGGCATTTGCCTGCGTTGTTATTCATAGTGAGTTTCCTTATTGGTAATCCTCTATATCAAATATAAAAATATTGGATTGGATGTCTATCGTTGTTGGCTGCCTAATTAGTGTAGGAAAACTCTTGCTCTTTGCATAAGCTATTATGTCGAACGATATGATAGATATTTTTAATTAATTGTCCGGTTGGAGATGTGCCCCGGCAATGGTCACCGGGGGAAATATCGTTAATTTTATGGGGAGCTTGTGTGGGCTATTGACTGGAGTTCATGGGCGCGAAGGTAAAAACATGGGGTGTTTGTGTATCTACATAGACTTTTATCCAGTCCTCGTTGGTGTCTCCAAAGCTTTCCACTCGCAGGAAGTTTTTCGGTGGATGACGTTTCATCAGCCGGGGGCGGTCAATTCGGAAATAGTGCGAATCGCCATGGGCTAATACCACGGGGTTGTTGAATTCGCGGGCTTGCTTCTCAAGTAATGTCAAAAAAGGGATGAAGTGTTTTTTATTCCGCATTTCCGGGTCTTTTTCCAGGCCGGGGTTTGCTTGTGTGGCAATTAGAATCGCTCGGCTTTTGTTCTCTTTTGCGTAATCAAATGCCGTTTGCAGCCATGCCAAGGCGGCGGCTTCCCGGTAACGAATTTCAGCATCGTGTTTTTTTGTCCGTTTTACCCGACCCAATTTGTCGAATTTATTTCGGCCATTTTTACTGCCTGTTATGTGTATGGTGGCATAGGTCACGCCGCCCTCGGCCCACATCAGGTTTTCCTTCATAAGCGGGTATTTCGGGTGCAACGCAGCTTGTGAGGCGACTTTTCTTGGGTGTTTACCCTGCGTTAAATCAGGCGTGCTGAAAAAGATATTTCTTAGTTTGGTTAACCGCTCCATGGGGTCGTAGCTACCCGCCAGAAAGCGATGGCAGTCTGTCCATTCATTGTCGCCTGGGGTGAGAATAAATGCGGATTCGAATTCGTTGAAGCGGCGCAGCCTGTCCAGGTACATCTCATCCGAACATCGACTGGCCCCGGATTTTATATCTCCTACATGCAATACCCATTGGATGTCTTTATCGGCGTTAATTTGTTTAACGGTATTGCTGAGTTCGGTATTCGGTTTGTTGGGCTTTAAGCCATATGGCATATCCCCCAATAAAGCAAAAGCGTAGGGAGGTTTGCTGTCGGCATGGGCGCATAGGCAGATAAATAAACAGCTTAGCAATAAAGTGATTTTCAACGCGGAGTACCTTGTATGAAAGTGTTGATTTTATTCATATGATGAGCGGATCACTGGATTCTGACGGAAACTCTCTATAATAGGCAACCAGGTTATTTTTAAATCATGTGTAAATAGGTAGCTACCGTGAAAAATGTTATTCGGGTTTTGATCGTGTTCTGGGGAATTCTTATTGCTGGTGATATTTTGGCCAGGGATTCAATTAACAATCATTCTATTGCCAGTGCATTAAACCACCCCGAGTTTGAAAACAAAGTGGGAACGGCTGTTCGGTTTTATTTTGGTGATCAAACCGTACCGGCAATTGAGAAAAAAATTCGTGTGTATAACACCACGCGAAAAACTCATGCGATTGGTAAAACCGACCAGCAAGCGTGTGAATGGGCATTTCTTTCGACCTTGATTGCCCTTCGTGATAGTGCCTTGCGTGAAGGCGGGGATGCGGTGATTAACATTCAATCTACCTATAAGGGCGGTATCTTCAACAGTAAAACGGAATTCCGTTGTGGTGCTGGGGATATTATGGCCGGTGTATCGCTACAGGGAACGGTGGTTAAACTGAAGTAACGTTTTGCGATCGATACTTTCTTATTATCGAAATTAAAAAAAAAGCCACTCACAGGGAGTGGCTTTTTTATGTAAGTTAAAAACTGAATTACGCGTTTTTCAGTGCTTGTCTTACTGACGCCAGTTTCACACACAAAACAAATACCTGCATTGCTTCGTCAACTTGTTCAACGGTTGGTACCGTTGGTGCAATACGGATATTGCTGTCTTGTGGGTCATTGCCATATGGGAAGGTTGCACCCGCTGGAGTCAATTTCACACCGGCTTCGTCAGCCATATCAACGACTTCCTGTGCAAGGCCTGGACGGGTATCGAAAGAGATAAAGTAACCACCTTCAGCGGATTCCCATGCACCTAGGTCATTGTCACCAAAGGCTTCTTCCAAGTGCTTAAGTACGCTGGCAAAGCGAGGCTTGATGATTTCCGCATGCTTTTTCATGTGGGCATTCAATGAGCCTTCTTCAGCAAAGAAGTTAACATGACGCAGTTGGTTGACTTTGTCTGGGCCGATAGTGATAAAACCAAGTGACTTTTTGAAGCCTGCAAGGTTGGCATCACTGGCCGCGACGAAGGCAACACCTGAGCCGGCGTGGGTAATCTTTGAGGTTGAAGCAAATTGAATAACGCTGTCTTCAGTTCCTGCTTTGGCACAGGCTTCGAAGATGTTGGCCAATTGCACTGGGTTATCGGTCAAATCGTGGATTGCGTAGGCGTTATCCCACATAACGCGGAAGCCATCGCCAGCAATCTTACCTAACTGTGCAATGCGCTCAACGGTCTCGTCGCTATAGATAACGCCGGTTGGGTTGGAGTATTTGGGGACACACCACATACCTTTGATACTGCTGTCCGCTTTCAGCATTTCTTCTACTTTGTCCATATCTGGGCCAGTAGATGTCATCGGCACGGTAACCATTTCAATGCCAAGGTGTTCACAGACCGAAAAGTGACGGTCATAGCCTGGTACTGGGCATAGGAACTTAACGCTGCTTTGTTTGTTCCAGGCAGACTCTGGGCCGTTTAAACCAAAAATGTGAGCAACCGTCATCACTTGGTGCATTAGCGTCAAGCTACTGTTTCCGCCGGCCAGTACATTGCTGGCAGGAACACCCAAAATTGAAGCGCCTAATTCACGAGCTTCAGGAATACCTTCAAGGCCCCCGTAATTGCGGACATCAATGCCGGACTTGCTGGTGTAGTTGCCCTTCAAAATACCATCCAGGCTATCAGAAAGAGAAACTTGTTCGGCCGAAGGCTTTCCTCGAGTAAGGTCAAGTGAAAGGTTTTTTGCCTTAATGGTCGAGAATTCTGCGGCTAAGGTTTGCTCCAGGTTTTGCAGTTGTTCTTGACTCGCGTTCGTTAAATTCAAGGCGGTATCCTCTACAATGGTTGATGGTTTCGGGGCGAAATTATAGGCATTCTTGTGCCGGAAAAACAGACAAATTCAACGTCAATCGAACGATTGCTGATTAAGGTCAGATTTTGCTGGTGTTGGCGGTCTGGAGCTATGTCTGCCCTCTCGTGACCTGAGCTGCTTGATACTGTTTTTGCTTGTCCGGGCTGAAGATTTTTCCGGAAAAACAAAGGTAGAAAGTAGGAGAAGATACGGCGCTGAGTAAATGTTAGACTGAGCGCTTTATCGATTCGTCTTCTTTGCTCATGAATAAACTGTTTATTTCGTCCGGGTTTGTCGAGGATGGTGTACTGACTAATGCACTGGGGGAAACCCTGTGCATGAGGAGCCTTCCCCGCTTTTTGCGTGTTTTATTGACTACCGATGGAACCGTGACCAAAAGCATCGAATCTTACTTTTGGGAACCGGTGAGTGTAATTAACCTTGAGCAGTCTTATGTTCATCTTAGTCAGCCCGCCGCTTTTATTAATAAGGTGGCTGGGGACAAAGTGCTCGAGCGTTGTGTTGAGTTAGTGGGCGAACAATCTGCAAAGCAGTTTGTCCATGCACGCTCATTGATTTGCACCCAGTATTTAGGCGAACAGTTAAAAGCTGATCTGGAAGCCGGAAGGGTGGGGATAGGTGAGTTGCTGCGTGAATGTGGTTTGGAAACCTATCGGGAAATTATGCAGATTGGTTACACCGACCAAGACCACTGCTTTGCTACCGAAGACAAATTAATATGGCGCACCTATCGTATAGTGATGGATGGCCACCCGTTAATCCAGATCACCGAAAGCTTTCCTTTGGCGGCTTACCAATAATTGTGATGTTTTGAGTGAAGAAAATGAGTCATCTTGAATATATAGAGAAAATTTTTAAAGACAGTATCTCGGTTAAAGAAAGCATCTTGGCCTCCTCTGAGGTGAAGCAATCCATAGATACTGTGTGCCAGGTTTTAGTCGACGCATACCGTGCAGGAAATAAAATGCTGATTGCAGGCAATGGAGGCAGTGCTGGAGACTCACAGCATATTGCTGCCGAGCTGGTTGTGCGTTTTGAAAAAAATCGTAAAGGCTTGCCTGCGATTGCATTAACCACTGACACGTCTATGTTGACGGCAATAGGGAATGATTTCGGTTTTGACCATCTGTTTAGTCGACAGGTGGAAGCCCAGGCAAAACCAGGAGATGTTTTTATTGGTATCAGCACTTCCGGTAATTCAAAAAATATTATTGAAGCAATTAATGTGGCAAAAGCTGAATGTGTGACGACTATTGGCTTGTGTGGTGCGGGAGGAAAAATCAAGGATATGGTTGACCACGCAATTTGTGTCCCATCAGATTGTACCGCGCGTATTCAGGAAAGCCATATAGTTATCGGTCATATTATTTGCGGTGTCATCGAGCAAAAAGTGTTTGATAGTGAATAGCGGATTATTTTAATTCCCCCACCATATGTTCTGCTTTCGCTTATTTGTTGGGATATTCGACAAAAGAATCATTAATCAACAGATGCGATAGCCGGATATATGGTTTTGCCAAACAATAGCTTTTTCAATTCTTAATATTCTTATTTCCTGTTAATAAATTGGTGGTTTATTTGTTTTCCCCTTTTTGATTTTGCATTTTTCTTTGTTTTTCTCGTCCATCTGCTGCAATCGTAACGCCGCCGCTTTTGTATTTAAAAGCCTGCGCCTGTAGTTTGGCGGGTACTTCTTGTGTGTGACGTTCATCACGGTTGAAGTGTTAACTTCCTTCTTGTAGGTCATGTGTTTGTTTCGTTTTACGTACCTATTTTCCCAACTGCGTCTCGAAATAGATATTTTTTTGTACAAAGGGCGAAGCGTTTTGTGTACGTATACGTCTTTACTATGTCGTTTTTATCTGAATATCGAAAACATAGGACTTGATTTTGGGGGATGCGCTTACTGGGAGTGCTTATTCATTGGAGCGGAATCCATTTTTTAATACTTACTCATATATTTGATTTTTAGTCATTCAAATACATTGGTACCTTGCCTGGTTATGCCTTTTGACTTGGTTTTGATTCAGTATTACACGGCAATAGTATCTGATAAAAAAACGAGTGCGAAAATCGCATTAAACAGAAATATAACAATACATATGTTTAACGTGGGGCGTTTTCTTATGAACTTCAATCTCCAGAAAATGGAACTAAGGCTGGCTGACTTTCGAAAATGCCTGCAATTATTGTTGCCTGCACTATTTGCTGTAGTCAGTATGGGAGCTCATGCCGCGCCGGCGCAGGTGCGTGTGGTTTGGGATAAGTCGCCTGACACCGAAGCTGTCGTTGGCTACACACAATCTGCAAGCGGTGGTGATGGTTATGTGATGGCAGGTACGTCCCCTGACGCCTCTACCTGGCAACTTCACAGTGTTAGCTATACATATACTTATGGTTCTTTGGCCAGCGGCTTTGTTCGTCTCTCAGGCCTGACTCCGGATACCAATATTTATTTCCAGGTATGTGACAATAGTGGTTGTGGTGATAAATTCTGGTTTAAAACCGCAGCAGCAACACCGGAAAATGTTACCTTCGTGGCTGGTGGTGATTCGCGAACCTATCGTTCTCCTCGTCAACAGGGCATGCGTTTGGTTAGCAAAATTCGCCCGGAGTTTGTTTTATTTGGGGGGGATTTTACCGATGGCAATCAGGACTATGAGTTGGATGAATGGCTTGATGATTGGACGTTGAGTTACTCCAATGACACGATTAATGGCGAAACTTTTAAACGTATATATCCGTTAGTTCCCACAGTGGGAAATCATGAAAATAACAGCCACTTGTTTATGTGCCGGGTATTCGGTTCGGATCCTGATGGGAACAACCAGTGTACGCTTCGTGATACCTATTCTGTAATGTCTATCGGCGGTAATCAGGCGCGTATTTATACTCTGAACAGTGAGTTTAGAAATTCGGGGTATGGTGCGCAATGGGATCAGCAAAATACGTGGTTGAATAGTGATTTGGCGGTAGGTGGTGTGGGGGCGAAATGGCGTTTTGCACAATACCATAAACCGATGTTTCCTCGCACAACAAGTAAACCTTTCATTTATGAAAAAATGTTCGAGTGGTCTTCGCCTTTTGAAACCTATCATATGAATGTGGTGGTAGAGTCTGACAGCCATCTTGTGAAATATACTTGGCCGGTGGTGCCAACCAATAATGATTACTTGAAGGTGGATGCCGGTACGGTTTATATCGGTGAGGGGAGTTGGGGAGCACCAACTCGAACAGCAAACAGGCAATCCAATTGGATTGCGGATCAAAATAGTTTTGCACAGTTTAAAGTGATTCAAATTGCAGGAGACGATATTGATATTCGTACTGTGCGATTTTCCGGAGAAAGTGCGACCAGTGCATTGACCAAAGCTGAGCGAGACGCAAATGCGTTGGTATTACCGGCTGGTTTAAGCCTTTGGGATGCCAAGGATGTTGGGTCTGTTTATTCTATTACGCTGGATAGCTCTGGTTTCTCCCGTGTGGGCAAAAGCTCATCATCGAGTTCCAGTTCTTCTTCAAGTTCCAGCTCTTCTTCAAGCTCTAGTTCCTCGTCGAGTTCAAGTTCTTCTTCAAGCTCTAGTTCCTCATCGAGTTCCAGTTCTTCTTCAAGCTCTAGTTCATCATCGAGTTCCAGTTCTTCTTCAAGCTCTAGTTCCTCGTCGAGTTCCAGCTCTTCTTCAAGCTCTAGTTCTTCGTCGGGTTCGGGTTCTTCAACAAGTTCTAGTTCTTCTTCAAGCTCTAGTTCTTCGTCGGGTTCGGGTTCTTCAACAAGTTCTAGTTCTTCTTCAAGTTCAAGCAGTTCATCGAGCTCCAGTTCTTCATCAAGTTCCAGCTCATCGTCGAGCTCTGGTGGTTCTACTGATGGGGACGGTTCAAGCGGCGGCGGTAGTATTCCCGGTCATTATTTGTTGTTAGGTATGCTCTTGTTGATGATACGTTCAAGAAGAGTTAAAAAATAAATATATCTTGATCTGAGTTTCCCCTAAATATTTATCCTGCTTATATCAGGTGTAAATATTTAGGGGGATATTTGAATTTTAAGATGAGTTTGAGTGACATCTTCACAATGTTGGATGAAAAAAACAGGAACAAAAAAATCGTATCGTCCACAGAATCGCAGCACTGCGTTGCACACATTTTTTGTGTTAACAATTATGTTTCTAAATCTATTGCTCTTTTTTCGATTGCGTGTACCAGCCCTTCAAATAAATATGCATGAGCAGGCAGGCATGCGTACCAGTATGCAATTCCTGCTGGGCCTGCAGGGTGCCAATAAGCGGTTACGCTTAGACTCCTCATATTTTGGTGTTCGCGAATTTTAAATTCGAGCACGCCAGAGCCAGGGGCTTTCATTTCCATTCTTAGCGTAAGTGAGGCTTTGGGTTCTAATCCAATTACTCTCCAGCTATCAATGACATCGCCAACACGCAGAGTTTTATTATCACGTCGTCGCCTGCGAAAGCTGGGGCCGCCCAAAGGCCAATCGATAGCCCTGCGAATAAACCACAAATTTTCAGCAAAATAAAACCCTTGCTCGCCACCAAATTCCTGTACGGCTTGCCAAAGGCTTTCCCTGTTGGCGTGAGTTGTGATTTCATGACCGGCGCGTTTTGCGTAATAGGCGTGATTAAAATCGTAATTGCGACAGACATAGGAACCTTCCACCCAATGGGCAAGTTTGGCTCCATTTTTTTCCAGATTCAGGGCATCCTGAACGGCTTCTTCGAAGCTCAGTAAATCGTGCGGAAATATTTTTTTTATTTTGCTGTTGTTGGCAATGATGTCGTGTGCGAGGCCGTCAATTAACGCCCTGGCGATATTTGTTGGCACTGAGGTTACCAGCCTTAGCCAGTAGGATGACAACTTGGGGCTCAGAATGGGAACTCGGATCAATGAGAAAGATTTTTGTGCGATTCGTCCATAAGTACGCATCATTTGCTCATAGGTTAGGGTTTCAGATCCTCCGACATCATAGGTCTCACTGTGCGAAAAATCTTTCTCTGCTATGGCTGTAAGGTAATGGAGTAAATCTTTCAGGGCTATGGGGGTGGTCTTGGATTGAACCCAATGAGGGGTAATCATTAAGGGAAGATAATTGACCAAATCACGAATAACTTCGAATGCGGCCGAACCTGGGCCAACGATCATACCGGCACGAACTTCAATAATGGGAATCCCTGAACTGCGTAAAATCTCTCCCGTTTCCGCTCTACTTTTGAGATGTTCGGATTTTGGATCGTTCGGGATCAGCCCTCCCAGGTATATTACTTTCTTAACGCCTTTTTCCTTTGCTGCTTTGGCAAAATTTTGGGCAGCTTGTTTATCGATCTCCGCGAACTTTTTGCCGCTGGCCATGGAATGGATAAGGTAGAAGACGGTATCGATCCCTGTCAGCGCTTTGTTTAGTGTGTGAGGGGATAACGCATCGGCTTCGACTAATTCCACCTCGTTCCACTCCCTTGCTGCAAGCACTTCTTTGTTGCGTGCTGAGGCTCTAACAGTGAATCCTTTTTTGGCCAGTTCGGGGGTTAGATACGTTCCGATGTATCCGCTTGCTCCCAATACTAGAACTCTTTTGTCGGTATCTTGAGTCATACAAGCCTTTTAATCGCCTTTGGATGGCGCTGCAGCAGGTAGAGTTTTGATTATGGGGAGGGAAAGCACGAATTACCCTACCAAATACATAGTCTGGTATACATTACGAGCGATGGGTAGCAGATGGATTATTGAAATCGGATTAAAGAGGGGGAAATGGTAGCTAGGGGGAGACTTGAACTCCCGACCTCAGCATTATGAGTGCTGCGCTCTAACCAGCTGAGCTACCTAGCCATTTCAGAGGGCGGCTATTTTCACTAGTCGCCCTGGCAAAGTCAAGTGTTATCTGGGTGACTTCTTGATCTCTATACGTTAAAGCGGAAGTGGATAACGTCTCCGTCCTTGACGATATAGTCCTTGCCTTCCAGACGCCATTTACCAGCTTCTTTCGCGCCCTGTTCACCGTTATGGTCCACAAAGTCCTGGTAGCCGACTACCTCTGCGCGGATAAAGCCTTTTTCGAAGTCTGTGTGAATCTTACCTGCGGCTTGAGGAGCGGTGGAGTTGACAGGAATTGTCCAGGCACGGACTTCTTTTACTCCGGCAGTAAAATAGGTGTGTAGGTTGAGTAACTCGTAACCTGCTCGAATTACGCGGTTTAACCCTGGCTCTTCCATGCCCATTTCTTCCAGAAATTCGGCTTTTTCTTCGTCATCCAGTTCAGCAATTTCAGATTCCAGCTTGCTGCAAATGGCCACGACGACGGCGTTCTCTTCGCCGGCAATTTCGGTCACGATGTCGAGCATCGGGTTATTGTCGAAGCCGTCTTCTTCCACGTTGGCAATATACATGGTGGGCTTTAGCGTCAGCAGGCTAAGCGGCTTCAGTAGAGCCTTTTCGTCTTTGTTTAAGCCGAAGGCTCGGAGCGGTTTGGCTTCGTTTAAGTGGGGTAGGATCTGTTCCAACAGAGCCTTCATCTTAATGGCGTCTTTGTCTTGGCCCTTGGCGAGCTTGCTGTAACGCTGTATCGCTTTTTCCACCGATTCCAGGTCAGCTAACGCCAGTTCGGTGTTGATGACTTCAATATCTGCAGCGGGGTTAATTCGACCTTCTACGTGAATAACGTTAGGGTCGTCAAAACAACGCACAACATGGGCAATGGCATCGGTTTCACGGATGTTGGCCAGAAACTGGTTACCCAGGCCTTCACCTTTGGATGCCCCTGCAACCAAGCCCGCGATATCAACGAATTCCATAGTGGTGGGCACGGTGCGCTCAGGCTTAACAATCTCTGCGAGTTTGTCCTGGCGTGGGTCTGGTACCGCAACGACACCCGCGTTTGGTTCGATTGTGCAGAATGGAAAGTTTTCCGCATCGATACCTGCTTGTGTTAATGCATTGAAAAGCGTTGATTTGCCGACATTTGGTAAACCAACAATACCGCAGTTAAAGCCCATATGTATGTCCGTCAGTTATCTGTTATTTAGGGTTGCTGGAATGAAGTTCTCGCACCGCAGTTTCCCATTCTCCCGCTACCACGAAAGGTATAATTTTTTGTGCACGGGAAAGCGCGTTGTCGATTTCGATTTGTTGATCTTGTGGTGCGCGTTTGAGTACGTAACCGGATACCTGTTTTGCGTTACCCGGATGGCCGATGCCGACGCGCAAACGTGCAAAATTCTTGTTGTTCCCCAAGGCGCTGATGATATCGCGCAGGCCGTTATGGCCTCCGTGACCACCACCACGTTTCAGTCTTACATCACCGGGGGATAAATCCAGTTCGTCGTGAATAACGAGGATTTCTTCTGGTTCGATTTTGTAAAAGTTAGCCAGGGCGGCGACAGCTTGTCCGCTAAGGTTCATAAATGTGGTTGGAACCAAAAGGCGAGCATCTCTGGTGCCGATAAAAATTCGGCAGCTTGCTCCAAAAAACTTAGGGGTGTCCTGCAGTGGTTCTGAGTAATCCCGACTGAGTTCTTCGACGAGGTCTTGACCAGCGTTGTGCCGTGTATGAGCATATTCCGCACCTGGGTTACCCAGACCTACGATCAGTTTAACTGGCGTACTTGGCGCTTGCATGGAAAAGCTCTAAGTGGAGAGTGGTATTTGAATCAAGCGAGCCCGGTATCGGACTCGCTGAAAACGAAGGCTTACTCAGCGCCTTCTTCAGATCCGCCTTCTTCATCAGATGAAGCAGTAGCGCCGCGACCTTTCTGAATCGCTGCAACTGGAAGGTCGTGGTCTGCGCCGTGGCTCAATGCAACGGATTCCACGCCTTTTGGCAAGTTGATGTCTGAAATGTGAACTGTTTGTCCAACTTCAACATTAATCAAATCGACTTCAATAAACTCAGGTAAGTCGCCTGGCAAACAAGAAATCTCAAGCTCTGAAAGGCTGTGAGTAACTGTTCCGCCTTGCATCTTAACGCCTTTGCTCGTTTCTTCGTTGATGAAGTGAAGAGGTACTTTAGTAACGAACTTCTTGGTTTTGGATACGCGCAAGAAGTCAGCGTGCATCGCGTTACCTTTCGCTGGGTGGCGTTGAAGGTCTTTAAGAATAACGCTCTCGCCTTTGCCATCGATTACAAGGTCAATGATGTGAGAATAGAACGCTTCGTTTTCCAAGTGCTTGTTGATTTCAAAAGCACTTAGAGTGATGTTTTGAGGCTTTTTACGACCACCGTAAACGATTGCTGGAACTTTATTTTCTTCGCGACGCAGGCGGCGGCTCGCACCTTTCCCTTGATCATCGCGAAGCTCTGCATTTACTACAAAGTCTTCATTAGACATTTTATTTCTCCAAAAAAGTAGCGTTATTGCTACCTGCCCGAAAATTCCGCGACCAGAAATTTTCGGGGGTTAGTTTACTTTAGGTGATACCTAAAGGGTTGCTTTTGAGGAAATGCTTTAACTCACAGGAGTTTGAAACATTGCACTCAATGATTCTTCATTGCTAATCCGTCTCATGGCTTCTGCCAACATGTCAGATAATGTCAATTGACGGATAATTTTGCATTTTTGTGCTTCGACTGAGAGAGGAATAGAGTCTGTTACTACTAATTCGTCAATGGATGAAGCATTTAAACGCTGAATGGCCGGACCAGATAGAACGGGGTGTGTAGAGTAAGCCACTACTTTTTTCGCACCGTGTTCTTTCAGTGCTTTTGCAGCATTACATAAGGTTCCCGCTGTATCGACCAAGTCATCTACAAGTACACAAGCGCGGCCTTCGACATCACCAATGATGTTCATAACTTCGGCTACATTCGCTTTCGGGCGACGTTTATCGATAATAGCGAGGTCAATACCGAGCTGTTTTGCTACGGCCCTTGCTCTTACCACACCACCGATATCCGGTGATACGACGACCAAATCTTTAAAGTTTTGCCTTTCGATGTCATCAAGCAACACAGAGGAACCGTATACGTTGTCCACTGGTACATCAAAAAAGCCTTGAATCTGTTCAGCATGGAGGTCAACCGTCAATACTCGGTCAACACCCACTGAGGCCATCATGTCGGCCACAACTTTGGCTGTAATCGGGACACGAGCAGATCGAACACGTCGATCCTGTCTGGCATAGCCAAAGTAGGGAACTACTGCTGTAACGCGTGCGGCTGAAGAGCGGCGAAGAGCGTCAACAATTACCAACAACTCCATAAGGTTGTTATTGGTGGGTGCGCAGGTTGGCTGTAATACGAAAACGTCCTGACCTCGGACATTCTCATTTAGCTCAACTGAGATCTCCCCGTCGGAGAATTGATCTACCGTTGCGTCACCGAGTGGAATGCCCAGGTGTGCAACCACTTTTTCCGCAAGTTCCGGATTGGCGTTTCCGGTAAAAACCATCAAATTAGCCACAATGCAGCCCCTTGTTGTTTAGTTTCTTAAAAAAAACGCGACTCTATAATGTTGAGTCAAACTAAACCTTAATGCTTATCAGAAAAACGTCATTAAACGCTTTATTGCATATTTTACCGAAGGTGGTGAGTGATGGCGATTGAGTATATAGAGATGGCTGGGGTGGAAGGATTCGAACCTTCGCATGACGGGATCAAAACCCGCTGCCTTACCGCTTGGCTACACCCCAGTGACGACCTTTATAAGGGGAGGCACTGATGCAATGGTGACCGGTTAACGCCTTTAGCAACAAAACCGTCGATTTGCGTATTGCTGCTCGACAGCCTTGGACGTTTAGCAAATGCTTCCAGCGCTGAAGCTTGTGAAGCAAAAGGAGCAAAAACACAGGCTCCCGTCCCAGTTAGCTGCGCCGGGCCATACTGTTTTAGCCAATCAACCGCATCCTTAACCTGTGGGTACAATGATTCAACCAGCTTTTGGCAGTCATTTTTCCCACCCTTCTCGAGGAAGGCCGACACTTTAATGGCGAGCGTGTCCCTTGTCAAATCTTTATGCGAAAAAATTTCTGCCGTTGATACATGGCAATCTGGGGCTATTACCAAATACCATCTTTCCGGCATTTCCACGGGCATAAGTTGTTCGCCGATGCCTTCTGCCCAGGCGGTATTGCCGGCAACAAACACCGGGATATCTGCTCCCAGATGGCGACCAATCCCGGCGAGCTCGTTCACAGAGAGCCCTGTTTGCCATAGCTGGTTAAGTGCCAGTAGAGCTGTGGCGGCGTTGCTGCTGCCTCCTCCAATGCCTCCGCCCATGGGAAGCCTTTTGGTCAGGACAAAATCTGCGCCCAGTGCACAGCCGGTGGCTTCTTTTAGTGCGACTGCAGCTCTATAGATCAAATTGCTTTCGGTTGGCAGGCCTTTGATTTCAGGCGCAATGGAGATTGTGCCTGAGGTGTTGAGAGTCGTTGTTAGCTGGTCACCATAATCCAGTAGCTGGAATAATGTTTGAAGGTTATGGTAACCATCTGGCCT
The DNA here is from genome assembly GCF_032773895.1 of Teredinibacter sp. KSP-S5-2. Lineage (NCBI taxonomy): Bacteria > Pseudomonadati > Pseudomonadota > Gammaproteobacteria > Cellvibrionales > Cellvibrionaceae > Teredinibacter > Teredinibacter sp. KSP-S5-2. The sequence goes on from NZ_CP120416.1 coordinate 5,029,032, forward strand.
TTTCCCGGTAATGTGCAGGAATAGGTTTAGCTTTGCCGGACAAGGCAAGGTTAAAGAATCTTGCATGGATTAGTGGGTTTTCCAGTCTTTTATGGCGAGCGTCATTTTTACTGTGCCCCTGTTGGCGACAATTTTCTTGGGTAGCAACATGGAGTCAACGTTGTGGAAGCTGCGATATTCGATCAGCCAATCATTTTGCTTTAGTTGCCCTTCTTGTCTTGTGCCATTGGGAAGGGAGCTGTTTTGTAATGCTTGGCGAGGCGAGGGCACGGCTTTAATCCAGTAGATTAAATCACTTACAGGGAGGGTCCAGCCTACTTGTTCCTTCAATAGTTCTTCGGGACTGTTGGCGCAGTTCACGACATTACCCTGCTGTAGGCAGGTTTCACCATTATGCACTGTGACGTAAACACTGCCTTGACCAAATGGCCCCCATAAATGGAGGTAGGTGTTTTTACCCCGTTGCTTCCAGCTGAAACTTGCGCTTCGGGAGCTGTCGTACATGCGCAAGCCGACTTTGCCTTCTGCACTCCAGTTTTTTAATTCAGCATTTTTATAGACGTTAAATTGTGGTTTGTCTTTGTGTGGGCTGGTGCTGCAGCCCGCGACGATCAAAAGTAGGGAAAAAAAGAAAAGCTTGTTTGGGGAGTATTTTTTATACATCTTATAGTTCAACATCCAGTCGGTGGAGGGTTTTGTAGATCACTTCGCTATGTTTGTTCAGCTCCAGACCGGAGCGCCAAACACGCTTAGCTTCGTCTTTTTTCCCTGACACCCATAATACTTCACCCAAATGGGCGGCAATTTCATGGTCGGGCATAGCCTGCATGGCTTGTCTTAACATTTTTAACGCCGCGCTATGATTGCCTTTTCTATATTCCAGCCAACCAACGCTGTCTAATACCGCCGGGTTGTTTGGCGTCAGTTTATGAGCCTGGCGAATATAGGTTTCGGCTTCTTCAAAGCGGTTGGTTTGGTCGACCAGGGTGTAACCCAGTGCGTTGAGTGCTGCTGGATTGTTTGGTGTGATTTCCAAAATACGTTTCAAGTCGCTTTCAGCACCGGAAATGTAGTTGTTTTTTACGTGAATCATCGCCCGAGCATAAAGTAGCTTGGTGCTTTGTGGGAATTGTTCAATGCCTTCGTTTATAACCAGTTCAGAGGCGCTTTGCTGGCCGATACTTGTGAGCACTTCTGATTCAATGATAAATAAGCTCTCAAGTAACCTGCCCTTGCTGTTCTTTTTATGCTCCCGAATATTTTGAATAGCTTCGAATTCCCGTTCGCTGTTGACCAGAATTTCGGTGGCTCTGGATATTGATTCGAGGAAGTGCTGGCTGGGTGTGACCTGCAGGTAATGTTGCAGGGCTTCCTCTGGCATTTGTAAGCGGTCAAAGGTCTTGCCGAGATGGTAGTGTGCGGAGTTTATATTTTGTTGCTGTAATAGCAGCAGGCGAAAACGTTCGATGGCTGATTCGTATTGCCCCAGTTCTTTCTCCACTAACCCCAGTGACATAATGATGCCGGGGTTATTGGGGGCTGATTGGTAAAGTATCTGGAATTGTTCTTTAGCGGCTTTTAAGTCCACTTCTGCCAAAGATTGCGCGTAGCGTAAGCGAAGCCCCAGATTCTCTGGGTTGTCCTCCACCATTTGTTCCAGTTTAGCAACGGCTTCTTCTTTCTTGTCCAGTTGCTGTAATAGCCGAGTCTCCTGGAATAATGCTCTCAGGTTTTTGGGTTCAAGTTTGGCTGCCTTCTTTATTGTTTTTAACGCATCTTCCGGTTGTCCGGATTTTTGTTGCAGAATGCTATAGCCGATAAGTAATTGTGTGTTGTTTGGGTGTTGCTCCAGTAACTGGGCGTACTCTCCGCTCAACGACTGAATTTTGCTGCTGTTGTTGCTGGCAACTTTTACCGCAAGTGCATCGAATGCTGTTGGCAGGCCTTTTTGTAACAGTTTTTTGGACTGCTCTAGGGCTTCATCCAGTCGGTCGGCAGTGACCAGTTCGGTGCTCAATATTCGTACTGCCTCGGTATTATCTGGTTCCAACTCCAGCCAGAGCTGGGCCATTTCAAGAGCCGCATTATGTGCTTTCAGCGCGCTGGTAATGTGAGCAGCTTTAGCGACCACGCCCGGGTCACGTGTGCTGACTGCTTGCTGAACGTAATTGCCCAGAGCCACGTCATAGCGTTTACGATCAATTGCCATTTCGGCTGTGAGTAGTGCATAAAGTGTTTCGGCAGAAAAAGGTCGATCAGCCACCTTTTCCTGGCTGACGGCCTGTTCCTGGCTTTGAAGCGGTTGGTCAACTACGGTTTCTTCCGTGGGCTTAGAGGCGCAGCTGCTCAGAGCAATACAGAAAAGACCCGCAAGAGAATAGGTTTTGGCTCGTTTTTGTAATATCAATGAATTACTACTCATGATTCAAGGGAAGCTATTATTTTAGCATTGTCACCGATTTGCACTGTCAAAATGGGGCTGATAACAGCCTCTAAATTGGAAAGTACCTTGGTTTTTAAGTTCAGTGCAAGAGAAACAATTGGTTTGTGAGCGATATATCCCCATTTCACTTGCCAACCGAGGCTGCAACACTGAAAATGTCCGGCCTCTACCTAAACGTCAAATTGTAACAGTCTTTAATCTTCAGCTATGGCCTTATTTGCCCTTGGCATTAATCACACGACGGCTGACATCTCTGTGCGAGAAAAAGTCGCTTTTGCTCCTTCCGAAATGGAAGCGGCACTGCTTGATGCGCAAGAACATAACATTGTTGAAGAAATATCCATTTTATCGACCTGTAACCGGACTGAAATTTACTTTGAGTGTCAGCAGGAAGCTGATCGCATCGTTGATTGGATATCGACCTATAAGTCCGTTGAGCCAGAGCAATTAAATGGTGTGACCTACAGTTATGCCGGTGCGGATGCAGTGCGGCACATGATGAAGGTGGCTTCTGGACTGGATTCCATGGTCTTGGGTGAGCCCCAGATATTGGGGCAGATAAAATCCTGCTACGCGGTGGCAAAAGAGGCGGGCTCACTTGGTGGTGTGTTACATGACGCTTTTCAGCGGGTGTTTTCTGTTGCCAAGCGGGTTCGCTCAGAAACGGCGATTGGCGAAAACCCGGTTTCGGTTGCCTATGCCGCAGTCAGTTTGGCTCGACAGATATTCTCCGACTTGAAGCAAGATACTGCTTTACTCATTGGTGCGGGTGAAACCATTGAACTGGTTGCCCGTCATTTAGTCGAGCAGGGAATCAAAAAAATTATTGTTGCAAACCGGACTTTGGAAAATGCCCGGGAGTTAGCCGCGCAATTTTCAGCGGAAGCCATTTTGTTGGCGGACATCCCCAGTTTTTTGCATCAGGCGGATATTGTTATCGCTTCCACCGCGAGCCAGTTACCTATTCTGGGAAAAGGTGCCGTGGAACAAGCGCTTAAAGCGCGTAAGCACAAACCCATGTTTATGCTCGATATCGCTGTCCCGCGGGATATTGAAGCGCAGGTCGATGAACTGGCAGACGTATTTTTGTATACCGTCGATGACTTGAAAGAAGTTATCGATGAAAACAAGCGCTCTCGTGAACAAGCTGCGCAGATCGCTCACGAAATTATTGAAGAAAGTATTGTGCAATATGAGCGTGATCTGCGAGCGTTCAGTGCAGTCAATGCCATTAAAGCGTTCCGGCAAAATATGGAGTCGTTGAGTAGCTCCGAGCTGGAAAAAGCATTAAAAAATTTGAACAGAGGGGCTGAAGCTGAAGAAGTGCTACAGCAACTGGCCAGAGGGTTGACCAATAAATTTATGCATCTTCCGAGTGCACAGGTTAAAAAAGCCAGTGCGGATGGCCGGCAAGATATTGTGAGAAGTTTTCAACATATATTCGATCTGGATGTTGTCAATCCGGATCAAACTGAAAGTGAGTAAGAATGAAAGCATCGATTATAGAAAAACTGGAATCACTCTCTGAGCGATACCAAGAGGTGGCTGCCTTATTGGGTGATCCGGGCATAATTTCTGACCAAAATAAATTCCGTGACTTATCAAAAGAGTATGCGGAACTTGAGCCAGTGGTGAAATGCTTCGAACAATATACCAAGGTAAGAGAAGAGATCGAAGAGGCGAAGGAGTTGCTCAAAGATGGCGATGCCGATATGCGGGAGATGGCCAAAGAATCACTCTCTGAAAATGAAGAATTGGTAGAGCCTCTCACTGTTGAACTGCAAAAACTGTTATTACCCAAAGACCCCAATGACAATAACAACGTGTTCCTGGAAGTTCGAGCGGGAACCGGTGGTGACGAAGCGGCGATTTTTTCCGGCGATTTATTCCGTATGTATTCACGATACGCTGAGTCACAAGGGTGGCGCGTGGAAATGATCAGCGAAAGCTTGGGGGATCACGGTGGGTATAAAGAAATTATTGCCCGTGTTGTGGGAACCGGTGTGTATTCAAAATTAAAATTTGAATCCGGTGCTCATCGTGTGCAACGTGTGCC